>NZ_JACAPZ010000008.1:0-120615 GCF_013385475.1 Pseudomonas sp. G5001 | reverse complement strand
CGACGGGCCATCCATGGCCCGGCGCGGCTAAACCGGCGTCCTGCCGGTTTACCCGCTCCGCAATACCTGCGTTCGGCCTCGGGCTTATTGGGGCAGTCAGATCAAGATCAAAAGCAAGAGCACGGCGGCCTGAAAGCCGACCTGAGTGTTAAAAGCCAGATCAAAAGCCAGAGCGAAGGCAGAGCTGCTCTTCTGTAGGAGCTGGCTTGTCGGCGATGCAGACACCTCGGTGCATCAGGTACACCCAGTTGATGCCATCGCAGCGATGCGGCGACCCGACAAGCCAGCTCCCACATTTGAACCGTGCCCGCTTTAGCTTTTGATTTTGATCTTAGGCACACCGAGCCTAGGCGAGGTGCCGAGTGGTGGGGCAGGAGCGTTTTGCTTGCTTTTGACTGGGCCGGCATTCCGGCTGTTCAAAAGTGACCCGCTGTAAGAGCGGAATCCTAGGTGGTCGTTACCTAAATAACGGATATGTACCGCGACCCACCCCCCGCAACTCCCTGGTGAAATAACGGCTCGGTACCTCACCCAACACACGCTTGAACACCGTGGCAAACGCACTCGGGCTGCTATACCCCAGATCCAGCGCCACCCTGGTCACCGGTTCCCCATTGCCCAGCCGCACAATCGCCGCCAGCAAACAGGCTTGCTGGCGCCATTGCAGGTAACTGATCCCCGTGGCCTGGCGGAACTGGCGGGTAAAAGTCCGGCGGCTCATACCCGCGCCGAGGGCCATGGCATCAATGCCGATTTCCAACGAAGGCCCGGCCAGGAACTCTTCGCAGGCCTTCGCCAATCGAGGCTCGGCCGGCAACGGCGCACACAGCGGCAGCACCGGCATCCGGGCGATCTCGTGCAGCAGCAAGCCCATCAAATAGCTGTCGCGGCCACCCATCGCGTAACGCGCAGGTACCTCGACGGCCTTCTCCAGCAACTGCCCAAGCAGCGGCGACACATCCAGCACCTGGCACTGTTGCGGCAACTCCAGCCGCCGCGCCGCCTGCGGGCGAATGTAGGTGTTGAGCATCGTCACAGGCCCGCGCATCAGCATGGCGTGGGACACATGCGGCGGCACCCAGATCGCGCGGCGGGGCGGCACCACCCAGTTACCGGTGGCGCTGTAGACGGTAATGACACCCTGGCTGGCATAGGCCAACTGGCCTCGCGGGTGCGCGTGGGCGGGGAACAGCTCGCCGTCGGCATAGTCGATGGCGGTCACGACCACGTCGCGCGGGGTGTTT
Source organism: Pseudomonas sp. G5001 (assembly GCF_013385475.1). Taxonomy (NCBI): domain Bacteria; kingdom Pseudomonadati; phylum Pseudomonadota; class Gammaproteobacteria; order Pseudomonadales; family Pseudomonadaceae; genus Pseudomonas; species Pseudomonas sp. G5001. Next base: position 119,371 of record NZ_JACAPZ010000008.1, on the reverse strand, counting down.
TCGTAGGGATGAATATAGGGCATGGCCTGATTCTAGCCTTTGTTGACCCACAATCGCAGGCGGGCCATCGCGGTTTACGAAAAAATCTGTCGGATGCACGGCCTCCTGTCGTGCCACCGAGTCAATGGACCCGTCACGATGAAGCAAAAACACCTGTTACTGGCCGTCCTGGTGACGGCTGTGTGGGGACTCAATTTCCCCATTACCAAACTCGGCCTAGCCGAGATCAACCCGCTGTTGCTGACGGCCCTGCGGTTCACCCTGGCGGCGTTGCCCTGGGTGTTTCTGGTGCGCCGGCCCCAGGTCGCGGTGAAGTGGCTGGCGGCCTATGGCTTGATATTCGGGGTGGCGATGTGGGCCTTGATCAACCTCGGGATCGCCATGGGCGTACCCCCTGGCAGTGCCTCGCTGCTGATCCAGTTCAGCGCATTCTTCACCCTGGGCTGGGGCGTGCTGCTGTTTCGGGAAAGCCTTTCCCTGGCGCAATTGATCAGTGTGCTGCTGGCGGCCATGGGGTTGGCAGGCATGCTGCTGGGCGTGGTGGGGACGGCCACGCTGCTGGGGTTTGCCCTGGTGCTGTTCAGTGCCCTGGCCTGGAGCATCGGCAATATCATCATCAAGGTTTCCCGGGTGCGGGAGATCTTTGGGTTCGTGGTCTGGGCCAGCCTGTTTGCGCCGTTGCCGCTGGTGCTGTTGACGTGGCTGCTGGATGGCTCGCAAGCCTTTATCGCTTTGCCTGCTCAACTGAACGGCGTGGCGTTGTTCTCGCTGGCGTTTCAGGTGTATGGCGCGACGCACTTTTGTTACTGGGGCTGGAACTTGCTGTTGCGCGAGTACCCGGTTTCCCGGGTGGCGCCCCTGTCACTGCTGATCCCGGTGTTCGGCATCGTCAGCTCAATGCTGATCCTGGGTGAGCGCCCCGGGGTTTCGCAGTGGCAGGCCATGGGCTTGATCCTCTTGGCCCTGATCGTCGGCCTGAAGAAGGGGCGCCCGTTGTGGGTCAGGCAGGACGGTCACGCTTGAGCAGGCCATACAGCGCGCTGTCCGAGATCTCGTCGCCGACCACCCAGCGCTCGCGCAGCAAGCCTTCGCGGACGAAACCCAGGCGCTCAAGCAGCTTCGCGGAGCCCAGGTTGCGTGGGTCAATGTCGGCTTCAAGGCGGCGCAGCCCGGCGGTGTTGAACCCATGGTCGATCACGGCGCGGGCGGCTTCGCTCATGTAGCCCTTGCCCCAATGCTGGCGGCCCAGGGTAAAGCCGATTTCAGCGCGGCGGCATTGCTCGTCGACATTGAACAGGTCGCAACTGCCGATCACCTCGCCGGTGGCCAGCAACTCCACCATGCACACCAGGTCTTCACCGGCAATCGATGCCTCCATCAATTGGCCGAAGCGTTCAACGGCTTGCTCGGCGCGGGTCATGGTGGGAAAGGAAAAGTAGCGCATGGCCTCGGGGTCGGACCAAATGGCAAACAGCGCGCGCCAGTCATCCTGATGGGGAGGGCGCAGGCCCAGGCGTTCGGTGGTGAGAAGTACGGGGGCGAAAAAGGGCAGGGTCATCATGTGCTCGTCCGTGAAGATCACGGGCGCAATCCTGCCGGGATTACCGGCGTTATACAAGCATCAGGAACAGGCCGTATCGTCCAGCGCCTGGGCCGGCAGCGCGCCGGTGGTCTTGATGGTTTTGGTGACGATATAGGTGAAGTAGCGCTCGATGGCCAGGTCTTCCATCAGCAGTTGATCGATGAAACGCTGGTACTGGTCGATGTCGGCTGCGCGGATCATTGCGATGTAGTCCACGCCGCCGCCGGTGGCGTAGCAGAACTCCACGTCGGGGGCGTCGCTCATGCGTTGTTCGAAGCGGCGCATGTCCTGGGCGGTGTGCCGGGCGAGGGTGATTTCCACCAGCAGTTGCTGACTCTTGAACACCTGATTCCAGTCGATCACCGCGCGGTAGCCCTTGACCAGGCCGGCGCTTTCCAGCTTGCGCACGCGCTCCCAGGCGGGCGTTACCGAAAGGTTGATGGCCTCGGCCAGGCTCGATTTGGTGATGCGCCCGTCCTCGGAGAGGATACGCAGGATTTTCAGGTCGTAGCGGTCAAGCTTGTGCATCGGCAACGAACTCCAAAGGCGCACGGACCCTGTAGGAGCGAGCTTGCTCGCGATGAGCCTGAGGACGACGCGTTAATTCAGGATTAGCACGTTATCGTTCACGACCATCGCGAGCAAGCTTGCTCCTAAGGGAAAGTCATCAGCCCAACACTTCCCCGGCCACCTGGTCGATCGCGCCTTTGGTGATGTCGACGATCAGGTCTGCCTCCGCCCTGGTCAAAATCAGCGGCGGCGCAAAGCCGAGGATGTCGCCGTGTGGCATGGCCCGGGCGATCATCCCGCGTTCCAGGCAGGCCGCCGAGACTTTGGGGCCGACCTTGAGCGCAGGATCAAACGGCGTGCGTTGCTCACGGTCGGCCATGAATTCCACGGCGGCGAGCAGGCCGTCGCCGCGTACTTCGCCCACCAGCGGGTGACCTTCGAGGGTTTCCCGCAGGCGACGGTTCAGGTACCCACCGACTTCGTCGGCGTTCGCCGTGAGGTTCTCCCGTTCCAGGATATCCAGGTTTGCCAGCGCCGCCGCGGCGCAGATCGGGTGCCCGGAGTAGGTCCAGCCGTGGCCCATGGCGCCTTCGTGGGTCGAGGCCTTTTCAATCACGTCCCACACCTTCTCACCGATGATCACCGCTGACAGCGGGGCATAGGCGCTGGTCAGGCCCTTGGCCGTGGTGATCAGGTCCGGGCGCATGCCGTAGCGCTGGCTGCCCATTTTCGAGCCCAGCCGGCCGAACGCGCAGACCACTTCGTCAGCGATCAACAACACATCGTACTTGTTCAGTACCGCCTGGATCGCCGCCCAGTAACCGGCCGGGGGCACCACGATGCCACCGGTGCCCATTACCGGTTCGCCAATGAACGCCGCGACCGTGTCCGGGCCTTCGGCGAGGATCATTTTTTCCAGCTCATCGGCGCAGTGACGCACGAACGCAGCCTCGTCCATGCCCGCCGGTGCCTTGCGGTACCAGTGCGGGCAAATGGTGTGCTGGATGCCTTTTTCCGGCAGGTCGAAATGCTGATGGAAGGCGGCGAGGCCCGTGAGGCTGCCGGTCATGATGCCTGAGCCGTGATAGCCGCGATCGCGGGAGATGATCTTCTTCTTCTGCGGACGGCCCAGTACGTTGTTGTAGTAACGCACCAGCTTGATCTGGGTTTCGTTGGCGTCTGAGCCGGACAGGCCGTAGTAGACCTTTTTCATGCCTTCGGGCGCCCAGTCCATGATGCGGCTCGACAGCTCGATGATTGCCTCGGTCGAGTGACCGACATAGGTGTGGTAGTAGGCCAGCTCCTTGGCTTGCTTGTAGATGGCGTCGGCAACTTCGGTGCGGCCATAGCCGATGTTCACACAGTACAGGCCGGCAAACGCATCGATGAATTCGCGGCCTTCGTGGTCGCGAATGCGGATGCCCGAGGCGCTCTTGATGATGCGGCCCTTGAGTGCGCCGCTGGCGTGATCATGGGCGTGGGTGGACGGGTGCATGAAGTGCGCGCGGTCTTGTTCGAACAGGCTGTTGAATGCTTGGCTCATGGTTGCTCTCCTTGGAATTGGCCTTGGTGATGCAGGCAAAAGTATTTGGTTTCGACAAAGGCTTCGAAGCCCTCGGCGGCGCCTTCACGGCCCAGGCCCGAGGCTTTCATGCCGCCGAAGGGAATCGGGTGACCGGTGAATTTCACCCCGTTGACCGCGATCATGGCGTGGTCGAGGCGGCGGATCAGCGGGTAGATCAGGTCCAGGCGGTTGGAACAAATGTAGGCGGCCAGGCCGTACTCGGTGTCGTTGGCCATTTCGATGGCCTGGTCAATCGAGTCGAACGGCAGCACCCCGGCAATCGGCGCGAAGTTTTCTTCGCGGTAGATGCGCATTTGTGGGGTCACGTCGGCGAGTACCGTTGGCTGGTAAAACAGCCCGCCCAGGGCGTGGCCTTCGCAGCCCACCAGGCGTTGCGCGCCCAGTTCCAGGGCGTCGGCCACGCGTTCGGCGGTGACGTCGAAGGCGGCCTGGTGCATCAACGGGCCGATGTCGACGCTTTGCTCTTGCCCGTCGACCAATGCCGGGCCGACCCGCAACTCACGCACGGCGGCAGCGAAGCGGCTGAGGAATTCGGAGTAGATCGAACGGTCGACCATGATCCGGTTGGCCGCGCAGCAGTCCTGGCCGGAGGTCTGGAACTTGGCCTCGACCGCGACTCTCACTGCCAGCTCAAGGTTGGCGTCGGCGCAGACAATAAATGGCGCATTGCCGCCCAGTTCCAGCGAGACCTTCTTCACGTCCTGGGCCGCCGCCTGCAGTACCAGCTTGCCGACCCGGGTCGAGCCGGTGAAGCTTACCGAGCGCACGCGGGTGTCCTGCACCAGGGTTTGCATGGCCATCTGTGGCTCGCCCAGCACCACGTTGAACACGCCCGGCGGGAAGCCGGCTTCTTCGGCCAGTTGCGCGAGGGCCAACGCCGAGTAGGGCGTTTCATGGGCCGGCTTGACCACCACCGTGCACCCGGCGGCGAGGGCGGCGGCGGCCTTGCGGGTGATCATGGCCGAGGGGAAGTTCCATGGGGTCAGCAGGGCGCAGACGCCTACGGGTTCCTTGACTGTGCCCAGGTGCGCACCGGGGATATGGCTGGGGATATTCTGGCCGTACAGGCGGCGGGCTTCTTCGGCGAACCACGGGATGAAGCTTGCGGCATAGGCGATTTCGCCGCGGGCTTCGGCCAGCGGTTTGCCTTGTTCCTGGCTGAGGATGCGGGCGAGGTCCTCCTGGTGTTCGAGGATCAGTGCCGCCCAGCGCCGCAGGATCGTGGCGCGGGCATCGAGGTTCTGTTCACGCCAGGCGGAAAACGCGCGGTGGGCGGCGTCGATTGCGGCGACAATTTGCGGTTTTTCCAGCATCGGCACGTGGCCGATCAACTGTTGGTTCGCCGGGTCATGTACGGCGATGGTGCTGGCACTGGCGCTGTGGACCCAATGGCCGTCGACGTAGCACAGGGCTTTGAACAGCAGCGGGTGTTTGTAGGTCATCGGGGGCACTCCGGATGGGCTGAGTGGGTGCAATGCTAGGGCAGGGGCAGGCGCGGGATTGGTGGTTTGGTGGGGGTGGGGCAGTGGGTTTTTTCTGATTGCGCCCGCCAAAACAGTTATTTTTGCGGCGGGTGAAAATCGACTGTGGGAGCTGGCTTGCCTGCGATGGCGACGGTGAATTCAACATCGCTATCGCAGGCAAGCCAGCTCCCACATTGAATCGGTGCTACTTGGCGGTTTTTGCGGTGGCCACCCAGCCGTCAAACGTCGCTTTGTTTTCCTTCATCCAGTCCTCCGCCAGCTTGCGAATGTTGCGTTCGCTGGAGCCGTCGGCGCTGATGGTTTTTTCCCAATAACTCCAGGTTGCCTGGGAAAACGTCATCTGCTCCACCAACTTCTTGATCGCCGGATTCGCCGCGATGAATTGCTTGTTGCCAATCGCATACCAGTTCCACGCCGCCATCGCCATGCGGCATGGATCAGCCCCGCCGGCGCACCCGGCAACCCCGGGCGTCAGTGCCGAAGTGGTGCTCGGCACATTGCCCGGCAACGCATCAAACGGCGTCGGCAGCCACACCACGTCCTTGCCCGGCACCATGGTGTTGGTCATCCACGACGGTGCCCACGCATAGAAAAACACCGGCTCGCCACGTTTCAGCCGGGCGACGTTTTCGAACATCAGTGCTTCGTATTTGCCGCGTACCGGGTTAACCGTGTCCTTGAGACCGAACTTGTCGAGCTGGTAATCCACCACATCGCCACAGCCCCAGCCCGGATCACAACTGATCAGGTTGGCCTTGCCGTCCTTGCCGAACAGCCCGGCGATTTTCGGGTCCTTCATTTGTTCCAGGCTGGTGATGCCGTACGCGTCGGCGGTTTTCTTGTCGATCATGTAGCCGTTATAGCCCGCGCCCGTAATGAAGCCCGAGCCCACCACTTCGGTACGGTCCTTCACCTTGTCAAAGCTCGGTTGCAGCATCGGCAAGGTCACGTCCATCGACAGGTCCAGGTCGCCCTGGGCCGCGGCGGGGAAGAACAGGGTGGTGTTGACGGTGCTCAACTTGCTCGCGTAGCCCAGGCGCTTGGTGGCCTCGATCGCGATTTTGGTCAGTACGTAGTTGCCGCCGGTGCTTTCCGATTGCACGAAGCGGATGGTCTTGCCGGTGCCCGGCAAATCCTCGGCCCACACCTGCGTACTTGCCAGGTACAACACTGCTGCAAATCCAAGCAAGGCTTTGAATGGATGCATCATGATTTCCTCTTTTTTTCTCGTTATGGTTAGGGTTGGCAGTCAACAACGGGCATTCATGAGGTTCTTTTTGTTATGCGTTTACCGGGTTCGGATTGAGCAGTCGCTTGAACAGCGACTTGCGCTTGCGCATTGTCGGTTGCGCCAGGTTCTGGGTGATCCGGTCGAGCATCATCGCCAGCAGCACAATGGCAATCCCGCCCACCGCCGCGCGACCCACGTCCATCCGGCCCAGGCCTTGCAGCACCACCAGGCCGAGGCCTTCGGCGCCGATCATCGCCACCACCACCGACATCACCATGGCCGTGAGCACGGTCTGGTTGAGGCCGCCGAGGATCGTCGGGATCGCCAGGGGCAGCTGGATTTCCCAGAGCAATTGGCGCTTGTCCGCACCAAAGGCGTGGCCGGCTTCCACCAGTTCGGTGTCGACCATGCGGATGCCCAGGTAGGTAAAGCGAATCAGCGGCGGGCAGGCGGAGATCACCACCGCCACTTCACCCGACACCGTGCCGACGCCAAACAGCATCACCACCGGCACCAGGTACACGAAGGTCGGGGTGGTTTGCATGATGTCGAGGATCGGCCGCATCACGCCCCACACCCGCTCGCTGCGGGCGCACCAGATGCCCACCGGAATGCCCACCACCATGCAGATCACAATCGCCGTGGTGATCAGCGACAAGGTGGTCATGGCCTCGTCCCACACCCCCAACGCGGCGATCATCACCAGGGCCACGGCGCTGAACACCGCCACCCCCAGGCTCGCCGCACGGTAGGCGATCAGGAACATCAGCAACACCATGACCGGGAACGGGATCGCGTGGATCACCGTGTCACTCAGCCCCAGCAAATGCTCCACCGGCCAGCGAATCGCCTGGAACATTGGCCGCAGGTGAATCCCCAGCCACTCCACACCCTGGCTGATCCACTGGTCTACGGGTAAAACCGCGAGGTCTTCTGAACTAAGCATGCTGTGCAACCTCCGCAGCGGCAGGGCGCGGGGCCGGGACGCTGGCTATGCAATCAAGAATGTGCGCGCTGTTGAGGGTGCCGACGAACTGCCCGTCGCCATCCACCACCGCCACCGGCAAACCCGGTTTGAGCAGGCGCGCGGCTTCCACCAGCTTGGCGCTGGCCGGCACGCAAACGAACTGGCTCGACAGCCGTTGCAGTGCGTCGGCGCCGCCGCCCACGGCCAGCAGCGCTGCCGAGTCCAGCACGCCGACCGCCTTGCCGCTGGTGTTCAGTACGAATGCAGCCGTGCTGTCATTGCCCACCACCCGGGTGTCACCCTGCACCAGCAGCGTGTGGGCTTTTTCCATGATCGAGCGCGCATCGAACAGCCGCGAACGGTCCACCTCCCGGGTGAACGCCGCGACGTAATCGCTGCCCGGGTCCATCACGATTTCCTGGGGCGTGCCCTCGCGCACCACTTGGCCGTCGGCCATGATCGCGATGCGTGTGCCCAGCTTCAGGGCTTCCTGGAAGTCGTGGGTGATGAACAGGATGGTTTTTTTCAGGGTGCGTTGCAGGCGCAGCAACTCGTCCTGCATCTCGGTGCGGATCAATGGGTCGAGGGCACTGAAGGCCTCGTCCATGATCAGCACGTCGGCGTCGGTGGCCAGTGCGCGGGCCAGGCCGACGCGCTGGCGCATGCCGCCGGACAGCTCGTGGGGATGGTGGTCGGCCCACTTGGCCAGGCCGACAATCGCCAGTACTTCCAGGGCCCGCTTGCGCCGCTCGGCCGCCGAGACACCGCGCAGCTTGAGGCCGAACTCGGTGTTCTCGATCACGGTTTTATTCGGCAGCAGCGCGAAGTGCTGGAACACCATGGAGATACGCGTGCGGCGCACTTCCCGCAGTTGGTTTTCGTCGAGGCTCACCAGGTCTTCGCCGTCCAGCAGGATCTTGCCCGCGGTCGGTTCATTCAGGCGGTTGATACAGCGCGCCAGGGTGGATTTGCCCGAGCCCGAGAGGCCCATGATCATGTAGATCGCCCCGCTGGGGATCGACAGCGATACGTTGTTGAGGCCGACCACGGTGGCGGTCTCGGCCAGGATCCGGTCTTTGCTGGCCCCGGCGGTCAAGAGCTGCATGGCCCTGTCCGGGGTTGAGGAAAAGACCTTGTAGAGGTTCTCAATCTTTAGTCGTTCGCTCACCAATTGCCTCCAATTGTTGTTTTGCAATCTGCGGAAAACTTCATCAATAGAAATTTTTGGGCTACTGGCAGTTAAAAATCTTCGAGCTAAGGCGACGCAAGGCGCAGTCGCAAAAATTTCTTGTTGTGGTGCCAAGGCACTTACAGCATGAGCGGTGTGGCGAGTGCAAGGGTTGGGCGTCAACCGGTCGTTGAATCCGATGGAGCCATGCTTTCCCGGGCTTTGCGGGCCACGCGAAACGCCTCGACACCCGCCGGCACGCCGCAGTACACCGCGATCTGCACGAGGGCGGCGCGCAGTTCGTCGTCGCTCAGTCCGTTGCGCAGGGCGCCGCAGAAATGCGTACCGAATTCGTCCATGCGCCCCAGCGCCGCGAGCATTCCCAGGTTGAGCAGACTGCGTTGCTTGAGGTCCAGGCTGTCGTCGGTCCAGACCATGCCCCAGCAGTACTCGTTGAGCACCGCCTGGAAGGGCCGGGAAAAGTCGTCGGCGCGGCCCAGGGCCTGGTCGACGTAGCTATCCCCGAGGACTTGGCGGCGAACGCTTTCGCCTTGGGCCTGCAATGATTTATCCATGGTGAGTCTCCGAAGGGGTTAGAAAATCGCGTATCAGGGCGGCCACCTGTTGCGGCGCCTCGATCAGGATGCAATGGCGCAGCCCAGGCAGAATCCGCAGTTGCGAACCCTCGATGCGATCGTGCATGAACGTCGCCATCCGTGGGTTGGAGCCGGCGTCTTCGGCACCGGTGGCAATCAGCGTGGGGCAGCGGATCCGTGACAGCTGTTCGCCGAAATCCGACTCGGCCAGGATGCGATACGCCGCGGCATAACAGCCCGGGTCGTTGTCGGCATTCAGTTGGCGCAGACGGGTAACAGCCTCGGGATTGCGCGCCTGAAAATCCTCGGTCAGCCAACGCGACAGCGATGCCTCGTAGTGAGCCACCGGCTCCCCGGCCTGCAAGGCGGCGAGGCGCGCGTGTACCCGCTCGCGCTCCTCGGCGTTACGCCCGGCGACGGTCGACAGCAGCACCAACCGGTGAACCCGCGACGGATGAGTCAGGGCCATGCGTTGGGCGATCAGCCCGCCCAACGAGAACCCGGCCAGGTCGAACTGCTTGAAGCCCACGTGATCCGCCAGGGCCAGCGCCTCACCCACCAAATGATCAATCTCATAACGCCCGGGCGTGCGGGACGACTGGCCGTGGCCGCGCAGGTCGAAGGTCAGCACGGTGAATTGCTCCTGCAGACCCGCCACCGTTTCAGCCCACGCCTCAAGGCTGGAACCCACGCCATGGATGCACACCAGCGGGCGCGGTCCATGCCCGTCCAGGCGATAGTTGAGCGTGACGTTGGCCACGCTGAAACGTTGTGCCTGGCCCATCACGCGCTGACCTGGTCGCGTTGTCTGGCGCGTTCGCGCTCGGCGAAGAATGGCATCACTTCATCGATGAACAGGCGCAGGGTCTGCTTCTGCAGTTCGAACGGCAGGTTGAAGGTCAGGCCCAGGCAATACTGGTCGACACCGGCGGCTTCGTAGTCGAGCAGCTTTTCGATGATTTCTTCCGGGGTGCCGAACATCAAGTTGCGTCGCAGGTTTTCCGGGTTGTAGTTGTCTTTGCCGCGCACGCTTTCAAACGGCACCGGCTCGGGGAAACCGTTGTGCACGGTGCCGATGTTCTGCATCAGGTTCTCGAAGGCGCGGCCAAAATCCATGCTGTGCTTGACCGGCAGTTCCCAGTCGTTGGGGTTGGCGTACACGCAGGTGCGGCGCTGCATCATGAAGCGCGGGCGCGGCACGTGGGGGTTGTCGGCCACGGCCTTGTTGAATTTTTCGCCGAGCACCGCGATTTCGGCCGCCGGCAGCGAGAGCGGGGTGGACAGGATGTTGGCGCCAATGCTCACTGCCCAGTCGAAGGTGCCCGGGTCCCGTGCGGCGACCCAGATCGGCGGGTGGCCTTTTTGCAGCGGCTTCGGTACGGCGGCGGTCTGCGGGAATTTCCAGTAGTGGCCGTCGTGGGCGTAGTCGCCGGTCCAGAGCTTTTGCACCGCCGGCACCAGTTCCTTCATGTAGCCCACACCTTCCTGCTGTTGCAGGCCGGGGGTCATGCGGTCGAACTCGTACTGGTAGGAACCGCGGGCGATGCCGAATTCCAGGCGGCCGTGGGTCAGGTGATCACACAGCGCGGCTTCACCGGCAAGGCGGATCGGATGCCAATAGGCGGCAGCGAGGGTTGCGGTGCCCAGGCGGATACGCTCGGTGTGCTGGCCGAGCCAGGTCAGGGTCTGGAACGGGTTGGGCGCGATGGTGCATTCCAGGGTGTGGTGTTCGGAGGTCCACAGGGTTTCAAAGCCGCCGGCATCGGCGATCTTTGCCAGCTCCAGCAGGTTGGCCATGACGGTCTGCATCGGCACGTCTGGCGAGAAGCGTTCCATGCTCAGGGATACGGCGAATTTCATAAGATGCTCCTTGAATAATCAGCGCAGGCGAATGACGAAGGGGTCCTGCATTTCGCCGGAGTAATCGATGACCACGTTCTTGGCCCGGGAAAACTCGCGCATCACGTCAAAGCCGCCGCGACGGCCATATCCGCTGTGCTTGAAGCCGCCGTTGGCGGACATGTAGGCCGAGCTGCGGTAGGTGTTGATCCACACCGTGCCGGCGTCGATGCGGTTGGCAAAGCGCATCGCGCGGTCGATGTTCTGGGTCCAGATTCCGGACGCCAGGCCGTAGTGGGTATCGTTGGCCAGGCTGAGCATTTGCTCTTCGGTGGTGAAGGGCATCACACCCACTACCGGGCCGAACAATTCGTCGCGCATGAACGGCATGTCGTTGGTGGCGTTGGCCATCACCGTGGGCTCGAAGTACCAGCCTTCGGACAGGCGCGCGGCGCTGGGGCGCTTGCCGCCGACGGCGATCTGCGCGCCTTGTTGGGCGCCGCTGGCGATGTAGCCTTCGAGCTTTTGCAGTTGGGCTTGCAGAGCCAGCGGGCCGATGTCGGTGTGTTCTTCCATCGGGTGGCCGACGCTGATCTGTTGGGTGCGGGCCACCAGGGCCTCGACGAACTTGTCGTAGATCGGCGCTTCGACAAAGCAGCGCGAACCGGCCACGCAACTTTGCCCGGCGGCGGCGAAGATCCCGGAGACCACGCCATTCACGGCCTTCTCGATATCCACATCGGCAAACACCACGTGGGGCGATTTGCCGCCCAGTTCCATCTGGCACGGCACCAGGTTATTGGCGGCGTTGCCAGCGATACGCCGACCGGTTTCGGTGCTGCCGGTGAACACGTATTTGGCGATGTCGGGATGGCGGGTCAGGGCCTCGCCGGTGACGGCGCCGTTGCCGGTGACTACGTTGACCACACCCGCCGGGAAGCCGGCTTCGATGATCAGTTCGGCCAGCGCCAGTGTGGAGGCGCTGGCGTGTTCCGAGGGCTTGATCACCACCGTGTTGCCGATGGCCAGGCACGGTGCGAGGGTGCCGGTGAGCAGCATCAGCGGCGAGTTCCACGGGGTGATCATGCCGACCACGCCCAACGGCTCGCGGCTGCTGTAGTTGAGCTGGTTGAGCTTGTTGACCGGGATCACCTCGCCTTGCAGCTTGTCGGCCATGCCGGCGAAGTAGACGTAGGCATCGGGCAGGGCGCTCATTTGCGCGCGCATTTCCCGCAGCAGCTTGCCGTTGTCGCGGGTTTCCAGCAGCGCCAGTTCTTCGGCGTGCTCGGCCACCAGCTGGGCCAGGCGATACAACAATTTGCCGCGTGCGGTGGGTGTCATGTTGCGCCACTGCGGGTCGTTGAAGGTCTTGTGGGCGGAAGCGACGGCGCGGGCCACGTCGCCGGCATCGGCCTGGGCGAACTGGTACCAGGACTGGCCGGTGGTGGGGTCGAAACTGTCGACATAGCTGCCGCTGTCGGGAGCGACAAAGCGACCGTCGATAAACAGGTTGAGGCGGTTGCCCTCAAGGGCGCTGACCGTGGTTTTCATGCAAGAGTCCTGTAGGTGCGTGTCAAAGGGGCGCGTTTTCGAGCATCGCGATGCGGCCGCTGGCGGCAGAGCCGGTGTAGATGCCGAACTGCTGGTTCTGGCGCTCGCGGGCATAGCGGCGCACCACCGAGCGCAGTTCGTTGACCGGCATCTGCTCGATGGGCAACGCGTCCAGCGGGAAGAAGCGCAGGGTGTCGGGCAGCTCGGCGTCGAACGGGCCGAGCTGGGCGCGGTAGATCAGGTAGCCGGGGTCGGTGTCGTCGACATCGAACGCCGAGTACAGGAAGGTCGATTCCAGCTCCACCGGCAGCGAGCTGTCGCCGGCGTCGATAAAACCCTTGCGCTTGCCGGCCACCGGCAGCGTCCAGCCGCCCTGGCCATCGGCGCGAAACAGGATCGCGTCGCCGGCTTCGATCAGGTAGCCGATGATCATCTTGTGGGAGTCCAGCCAACTGGCCGGCAGCGGGTCCTGGATGTTCGCGTAGCGGCCCCGGCAGAAGCACAGCGGCAGCTTGGGGCTGGTGCCGAAGGCGCGGACCTGGCCGATCAGCACCAGGTGGTCGCCGGCTTCGATGCGCTGGTGCACGCTACAGTCGAACCAGGTCAGGCTGTCGGTGAGGATCGGGGCGCCGGTGTGCACGGTGTCGTGGTTGACGGTGTGGAATTTGTCTGGCGACTTGGAGGCGAAGGTCCCGGAGACGTCCACCTGGCCTTCGTGCAACAGGTTCACGGCAAACTGTTCGGTGCTGGCAAACGCGGTGTAGCTGGCGGCCGACTTGCCCACGCACACCAGCAGCAGCGGCGGGTCGAGGGACACTGAGGTAAACGAATTGGCGGTCATGCCGCGCGGGTTGCCATCGGTGTCATGGGTGGTGATGACGGTGACGCCGGTGACGAAGGTGCCGAAGGCCTGGCGCAAGGCGCCCGGATCGACGGCTGCAACGTTGGCGCTGATCGCGGTGCTCGGCATCGGGGTACTCCTTTGTTCTTGTGGTGTGAAGCAAGCCTACGAGCAAGGGAAACCGTGGGCTTGCGTCGAAAAATGGTAGCGAAGACGAAAGTTTTGCTTCGTTTCGCAGTGCTCCGGCATTTCTGTGGCAAACATCAACCCTGTGGCGAGGGAGCTTGCTCCCGCAGGGCTGCGAAGCAGCCCCACAACGGCAACCGGGTTCTTTCAGGCGGACTATTGCGGGGCTCATGGGGCCGCTCCGCGACCCAGCGGGAGCAAGCTCCCTCGCCACAACTGAGCGTCGTTCTTCAGCCAGACGTCAGTCCTTGGGTTGTTCCGCTTCCATCTCGGCCATGTCCTGGTAGCGGTCGGCAATCCGTGGGTGGGCACGGGAGCCGTCGCTGGCGCCGATGGCGATCAGCACTTCGTCGGGGCCCGGGGCATCGGCGACCTGGAAGTTGGCGGTGAGAAAGTGCGAGCGCTTGCCGGTTTCGCTTTTGTGCACCATCGGCAGCGAAAGCAGGGCGCCCGGTGCATTGCGGGTGTTGGTGAAGCTCAAGTAGGCGGTGCCTTCCACGGCTTCGCGGAACAGGTTGCCGAAGCGCAGGGTGTGGATCAGGCCCGAGGCGTGTTCGATTTCGCCGTTGACCCCGACAGCCGCCGCCTTGCCGAAGGCTTCGACCTTGCCCCCGGGCATCAGGGCGATCAGGCGACGGGTCATCTCATGGCCCAGGCCGGGGGCCAGGCGCAGGATTTCCGGACGCAGGTTTTCGACGAAGCCCTGGCCGGCCCAAGGGTTTTTCAACACGGCTGCCACCACGATCAGGGTGATCGGTTTGCCGGCGTCCTTGCCGCCTTCGATAAAGGTTTCTTCGATAAAGGTGCAGTACTTCCTGACGCCCAGATTTTCCAGATTCATGATCACTCGTCGCCCTTTTGGCTGTTGGTTGTGGCCTTAGGCTAGGAGCGTTGGGCAGCAGCGTCTTCCGTGGTTACGCAGTGCAAATCCACTGGACATTGCTCTGAACCGGAGCAAGTATCAGGCGGGCCTGGCAGGCAACGTGGCTGCCGTGACCTCCATGTTCGGGTGAGCGCCTTGAATCGAGAAATGCAGATACTGTCGTTGCGCGATGTGGCCAGTCAGATCAACTCCGGCGGTGACCTGCAGTCGATGCTGCACCAGTTGGTGTACGCCAGTTGCCGCCACACCCACTGGACCATGAGTTCGATCATGGCCATCGACATGGACGCCGGCTTCGGCCACGTGATCGCCCGCCATGACCCGACCCTGGTGCAGCGCCCGCTGGTGGATTGCTGGGAGCTGTCTTCCAGCCCGGTGATGACCGCCCTGCAACGCAACGAGGCGGTGTTCATCCGCGATGTGCGCGAATGCGAGTACCCCGGCTACCGCCGCGAATCCCTGGAGCGCGATTACCGCACGGTGATGGTGATGCCGATGAACTGCACCGACTTCGACGGCCGGCCCATGGTGCTCAGTGTGATTTCCCGCACGCTGATGGACGTTTCGGAAGAAGACCGGGTGTTCCTCGGCATGATCATCCACCTGGGCGCCATTGCCGTGGAGCGCCAGCGCCAGCTGGAAGCCGAACGCCGCGCCGCCGAGCGCCTGCAGCAGGCGTTGCATGTGCATACCACGATGCTTGAACACGTATTGGGCGGCGGTTCGGTGACATCGTTGTCGCTGATGGTCGGCGACCAGTTGCCCAACCCGGTGATCGCCGTGGACTTCACCGCCAACCAAGTGGTGGCGGGGCGTTCGCCGGATCCCGCATTGTTTGACGACAATGCCTGGCAGGCCGCAGTCGCCGGGGTGCTCAGCGTGCAGATCACCAAGGCCGCCCAGGAAAGTTTGCGCAGCGCCCTGCGCAGTACGTTCAACCTGTTCCTCGACGATGGCCAGCGCCAGTTCACCCTGCGGGCGCAGATCGAACCGTTGATGGTCGACCACGAACTGGTGGGCGCGCTGGTGCTGTTCCCGGTGGCGGCGCCGGTCAACGAGCTGGACCTGCTGATGCTGGAAAGCGCCAAGTTCGCCTTGAGCGTGCAGATGATGCGCAGTTTTATCCGCTTTCGTTTTGAAACCCGCACCCAGACCGAGCTGCTGCTCGAAGTGCTCGAGGGCCGCTGGCGCGATGCCGATGACATCCAGCAGCGCGCCCAGCGGCTGGGCATCAGCTTCAGCACCGCGCAGCAGATGATCATCGTCGACTACGGCGCCAAGGCCCGGGAGGCGAAGAACCTGCACCACAACGTCGCGCGCATCCTGCAGCGTGCAGGGATGCAGGCCACGGTGATCATCGTCGACAACGGTTTGGTGTGCCTGGTGCCGGCGGAAGGCGAGCGCTTGAGCAAAATCAAACGGCAGATTACCGATGACCTGGCGCACTACCTGGGTGCCGAGCCGATCCTGCTGGCCAGCGGGGTGTGCCGGGCGCTGGCGGATTATCCTGCCGCGTGGGAGCGCTGCCGGCGGCTGATCGAGATTGCCCGCTCGTTCGGCCGCAGCGGGCCGATCTCCGATCAGGATTTCGGGCCGATCCCGATCTTCGTCGCGGCCGTGGGCGGCGAGGATATTCGCACCTTCGTCAACGACAGCGTTGGCGCCATGCTCGCCCATGACCGCAAGCACCAGACGCCGTACCTGGAAACCCTGACGGCGTATCTGCGGGAGAGCTGCCGCAGCCAGGCATGCGCGGACGCGATGGGGGTGCATGTGACGACGCTGCGCTATCGGCTGGCGCGGATCCAGGAGTTGTTCGGGATTGATGTGGAAACGCCGGAACGGCGGTTTGCCACGGAATTGGCGATTCATTTGCAGCGGGTGATTGATAGCTGACGGGTAGCATTGCTCCACTTAATAGGAAGCATTACTATTCACGCCCCGCCTCCCCAGTGCTTCCTTGATGACTCCTCAGCCGCCCCGCAGAACAGGCTTTTTCGAGCACTACGAAGAGTTGATCGGGACCTGGACGCGCCGCCTGAGAAACCGTCAGCAGGCCGAAGACCTGGCCCACGACACTTTTGTGCGGGTGCTTGAGTCCAACGCCACCAAGGTTGAGCAACCTCGCGCCTATCTGCATCAAACGGCGCGCAATATCGCCGTTGACGCCTATCGCCGCGAGGACCGGCGGGAGGCGATGGCCCTGGAAGCCTTTGATCAGAGTTCGCCCCACAGTGGCGACCCGGAGCATTTCATGCACGCGATCCAGCTGGCGGATTCCATCGAGCGAGCCCTGGCCGAGCTGCCGCTCAATTGCCGCAAGATTTTCATCTGGCAGAAAATCGAGGGCCTGACCCAGCAGGAAATCGCCGAACGCCTGGGCCTGTCTAAAAACATGGTGGAAAAGTATATGATCCGCACCCTGCGGCATCTACGTGACCGCCTGGATGCGATGGCACCATGACCAATGCCCGCTTTGAAACAGGATCTTCCATGATGGATACCCGTGAGTGTGCCTGCGGCAGTGCGACGGCCCGCGACGAGGCGGCGCAATGGTTTGTGCGTGTGCAGGACAGCCCATTGAGCGCAGAAGAACGCGAGCGTTTTGATGCCTGGCGTGCAGAGCATGCCGAGCACCAGTACGAATTTGATGTGCTGCAAGGTTTGTGGAGTGCCACCGACCTGGTGCCCAAGGCGCGCTTGCAGGCGTTGTGCGATGCCCCGCAACCGCGTGCGAAGCGCCGGCCCGTGCTGCGTTATGCAGTGGCTGCAAGTGTGCTGGCGGTGGCCCTGGGCCTGGGGTTGTTCAGTGGCCTGGATCATCCGGCGACGTATAACGCCGAGTTCCGCACTGCATTGGGGGAGCACCGGCAGGTGGCGTTGCCCGACGGCTCGCTGATGGACTTGAACAGCCGCAGCGTGGTGGCCGTGCACTATGTAAAAGGCCAGCGCGGCATCGAGCTCAAGCAGGGCGAGGCCATGTTCAGCGTCGAGCACGACACCAGCCGGCCCTTCGTGGTGGACGCCGGGGCAGGGCAGGTGACGGTCACCGGTACGCGTTTCGACGTGCGCCGCGATGACGACCAGACCCGCGTGGTGGTCGAGGCCGGTACGGTCAAAGTGCAAGGGCGCTCATCCGATGACATCGTGATGCTCACGGCCGGTCGGGGCACCCATGTGGATACCCGGGGCCAGGTGGCGGCTGCCTACGCCGTCAACCCTGAAGAGCTCACGGCCTGGCGCACCGGCAAGCTGGTGTTCAACAACGCCACTCTCGGCGAAGTGGCTCGGGAGGTCTCACGTTACCGCGAGCAACCTTTGCGGGTCAGCGCGCCCGCGGTGAGCAACCTGCGCTTGACCAGCGTGTTCAAATCCACCGACACCGACGCCTTGCTCAAGGCCTTGCCGCACATTCTTCCGGTGGCCTTGCGCACCTTGCCGGACGGTAGCCAGGAAATAATTTCGCGATAGATTCAGGTTTTTTTCGAGTTCTTCGTCTTCTTGTGCAACTGCAACTGGTTTGCATTAACAGCCGCACTCTCTTGCGATCACAGGACTACGTTCGACGTGAAAAAACTCGCCATGAAAAACAATAAATCATCCCGCTGGGCACCCCTCGCCCTGGCGCTGGCCGTCAGCGCCGCACTGCCGGCGGCCTATGCTGACGATGGCATTCATATCCAGGCCCAGTCCCTGGGTTCGGCCTTGAGCCAATTGGGTCAGCAGACGTCGCTGCAAGTGTTCTTCAGCCCCGACATGGTGGCCGGCAAACAAGCCCCGGCCGTCGACGGCAACCTGTCGCCCGAACAAGCGCTGCGCCAGTTGCTGCAGGGCAGCGGCCTGGATTACCAGATCGATGCGGGCTCCGTGACCCTGCGCCCGCTGGGCAAGGGCACCGGCGAAGCCGGTTCGCCGCTGGAGTTGGGTGCCACCGACATCAAGGTGGTTGGCGACTGGCTCGGCGACGCGAATGCCCAAGTGGTGCAGAACCACCCGGGGGCGCGCACCGTGGTGCGCCGTGAAGCCATGGTGGAGCAGGGCGCGATGAACGTCGGTGACGTGCTGCGGCGCATTCCCGGGGTGCAGGTACAGGAGGCCAACGGCACCGGTGGCAGTGATATTTCCCTCAACGTCGGGGTACGCGGCCTGACCTCGCGTCTGTCGCCACGCTCCACGGTATTGATCGACGGCGTGCCGGCAGCGTTTGCACCCTACGGCCAGCCGCAGTTGTCGATGGCGCCGATTTCCTCCGGCAACCTCGACAGCATCGACGTGGTGCGTGGCGCAGGCTCCGTACGTTATGGACCACAGAACGTCGGCGGCGTGATCAACTTCGTCACCCGGGCCATCCCGGAAAAATTCTCCGGCGAAGTCGGCACCACCCTGGAAACCGCGGCCCACGGCGGCTGGAAACACATTGAAAACGCCTTCATCGGCGGCACCGCCGACAACGGTATCGGTGCTGCGTTGCTGTATTCCGGGACCAAGGGCGATGGTTACCGCGACCGCAACAACTCCAACGACATCGACGACGTGATCTTCAAGACGCACTGGGCGCCGACCGATCAAGACGATTTCTCGCTGAATTTCCACTACTACGACGCCAGCGCCGACATGCCCGGCGGCCTGACCCAGAAGCAGTACGACGCCAACCCGTATCAATCGGTACGTGACTGGGACAACTTCAATGGCCGGCGCAAGGATATGTCCTTCAAGTACATCCGGCAGATCGACGACCGCACCCAGGCTGAAGTGCTGACCTACTACTCCGACAGTTTCCGCGGCAGCAACATCGCCAACCGCGACCTGAAGACCCTGGGTTCCTACCCTCGCACCTACTACACCTTCGGCATCGAGCCGCGTGTGTCCCATGTATTTGACCTGGGGCCGAGCACCCAGGAAGTCAGCGTCGGTTATCGCTACCTCAAGGAAGGCATGCACGAACAGGCCACCAGCCTGGCGCTGGTCAACAACGTGCCGACGCCCGTGGGCCAGAGTGACGGCCACGTGTACCAGGACCGTACCGGTGGCACCGAGGCCAACTCGTTCTATATCGACAACAAGATTGATATCGGCAAATGGACCGTCACCCCGGGCATTCGCTTTGAGCAGATTCGCACCGAATGGCACGACCGTCCGGTGGTAGGCCTCAATGGCGCCACGGTTCAGGAGAAACGTCGCGAGATCCACAACAACGAACCGCTGCCGGCCTTGAGCGTGATGTACCACGTCTCCGATGCCTGGAAGCTGTTTGCCAACTACGAAACCTCCTTCGGCAGCCTGCAATACTTCCAGCTGGGCCAGGGCGGTAACGGCGACCAGACCGCGAACGGCCTGAACCCGGAAAAAGCCAAGACCTACGAAATCGGTACCCGCTACAACGACAGCGTCTGGGGCGGCGAAGTGACGTTGTTCTACATCGACTTCTCGGACGAGTTGCAATACGTCAGCAACGATGTGGGCTGGACCAACCTCGGCGCTACCAAGCACGAGGGCATCGAAGCGTCGGCCCATTACGACCTGTCGAACCTCGACCCGCGCCTGGACGGCCTGACCGCCAACGCCGGCTTCACCTACACCAGGGCCACCTCCGAAGGCGACGTTGCCTTCAAGGGCCGCGACTTGCCGCTGTACTCCCGTGAAGTGGCCACCCTGGGGCTGCGTTACGACATCAACCACTGGACCCACAACCTGGACGTCTATGCCCAGTCCGGCCAGCGTGCGCCGGGCACCGGTACCACCTACATCACCCAGCCGACTGCTGATGGCCAGTACGGGGATATTCCCGGCTACGTCTCGGTGAACGTGCGCAGCGGTTATGACTTCGGTGCGCAACTGTCGAACCTGAAGCTGGGCGTCGGGGTAAAAAACGTGTTCAACCAGGAACACTACACCCGCTCCAGCGACAACAACTCCGGGATCTACCTGGGTGAACCGCGCACGTTCTTCGTGCAGGCCAGCGTCGGCTTCTGATGCGTGCCTGATCCCAGGTATCGACAGTGACGAGGGGGCGCAAGCCCCCTCGCCATAGCCCTTCTTCCTACTCTTTTTCTAACGATTTTCTGCGTCCGCAGGAACTGAATCCGACAGGTCTACCACACAAGGAGGTGCCCACTTTCCATGGGATACCTTGTATCGCCGAGGTGTCTTTGAGCCGGGAGTGAATCGTGTCAATACGCCGAACTGGAGATGCCTATGTCGGTAACCTTATCCAACTCAACTGTTGCCAACCCCTCTGATAACGCCGCGCAGCCGCATACTGATGCCGCCACATCGACGCAGTCACGCTCACGCTCCGGGCAGGGGTCGATCCACATCAGCTTCAACTTGCCACAGAATGGGATCGGCCCGGGATATTCGAATTGGACGACGACGCAGAGCACGATGGATCCCCATGGTGCCGCCAACAACTCATTCCGGGCGTCCTATGCAAACTCGTTCCTGGGCGGGCTGATCGGACAGCTTCAGGACTTTCTGCACAAGCTGTTCAATCCGTTCCGGCCTCACCCCGGTTATGGTCGTCCTGACCCTTCCATTCCACTCAGGCCTCTTCCCGGACACTGCCGTCCGACCCCCTGCAAGCCTGACCCGGGATACGGTCGCCCGGACCCACACTTTTCGAGGCAAACCCCCGATCAACTGGGGAACCTCCTCAAGAACAAATTTGATGCGTTCACGGTGCCGGGCCAGCCCTTCATCACAAAACAAAGCCTGGAGGAGATGGCGGGCAGACGGTTGACCAACGACCAGGACCGTAATGAGAACATTCTGTTGGCCCGGGAACTGCTGCGACGCCCAGACGTAATACAAGCCTTTGACCGAGCCGGCAGGACCGGTGATCTGGATGGTCGAATCTCCCGGCGGGACCTCAACGCCGTGCTCGACTCCAGCAACGCCTTGAAGTACAAGACCGACAAACAGCTCGCCGAACAGATGTTGAAGGACTTCGACGCCCTGAAGGGTATCTGGAGCCGCTCCATCAGTATCAAAGATTTGAAAAAATTGGCCGCATCGTCGTCGAGCGACCCAAAGCAACAGCGGCTCATCGAGTTGGCCAAGGAAGTCACTCAGCGCTCAAGCCTGTTAACGCTGATGGACTCTCTTGACCGGTATGACGGCAAGATCGGCAGAGCCGCCCTGCGCCACCTCTCTCTGAACCTGTTTTAGCTCGATCACGCCGCGACCCTCTCGCGGCGTGATGACCTGCCTTGCTCAATCCGCTGCTTTCAAACTCTCAGCCAGGGCTCAGACATGGCTACACCTTCGTGTGGATCGCAAAATCCTGGCTATCAGCCAGCCTGTCTTGCGCCGACGGGCAGCGATACCCTGCAACCGCCCCCCGTTGCCGCACCGGGCAAACGGTGCGAAGAGGGCGCCGAAGCCCGGCGAGTGAAGAACTTCACCGGGCAGCACACATTCCAGGCCCCGGCGGCTGACGACTTCATCAAAGGCATGTTGCCGCACGGGCAGTTGCCTGCCTCCCACGCGCCTGGGTTACGCCCGTTGCGCGCGGTGATGGGCGCTATGGTCGCAGCGATCAAAGACCTTTGGCAGGAGACAAAACCGACCTCGCCAGGGTCTCGAAAAGCCGACTGATTCTTCGGTTTTTACATGTTGTCATTGGAACGCTGCTCTATCTCGGAACCATTGCCACCGGCACACCACACACCTTTGGCCTGTTTTCACCTGAGCGATACGGCGATTGCCGGGATGATGACCAGGTCAATGTGGAACCGGAAAATGGTGGAGATGAATCATGACAATCAACGGCGGGTCGGTCTGCCAGCACCTCGGTGCTACACCCTGTATTGCCCCGGCACTGGACGGCGGTACACGGGCAATTCACGCCGCTTCAAGTGAACCCGGTGAGGCTGCGCGAAAGCACAGCCATCAATCCGGCGGG
Source organism: Pseudomonas sp. G5001 (assembly GCF_013385475.1). Classification (NCBI taxonomy): domain Bacteria; kingdom Pseudomonadati; phylum Pseudomonadota; class Gammaproteobacteria; order Pseudomonadales; family Pseudomonadaceae; genus Pseudomonas; species Pseudomonas sp. G5001. The sequence goes on along the minus strand of NZ_JACAPZ010000008.1, from coordinate 97,045 downwards.
GCGCCTGTCCGCTCATCAGGCTATCGGCCTCCTTTGCGGGGGGAGAGTCACTGCAGGAGTCTGCTGCAACACCTGGGGCTTCAGAACGAAGTGGCCAGCCGCCTCCGCGGGCCCAATCCCTACATTCGTTTGCCGGACAGCGATTTGGTGAGCGCGGCGAACGCCCAATTTGCCATGCTGAAAAAACTCCATGAGAACTGACGGACTGAAGCTGTCTTCACTGCAACGAATCGCCAGTAAAAAGCTCGGTGCCAGCCGAGAGGCCGACAGCGCTATCCTGCTTGCCAAGGCGATCATCCAGCGTCCGCGCCTGATCGATGCGATCCTCGACCAGGACGGCTACATCACCCGCGAAAGCCTGGCACAGGCCGAGAACGTCGTGTTCGGCAACAGCGATCCCAGTGCCTTCAGCCCGGACCCTTTCCACACAAAAAACAATGCCGATCTCGTCCGTCTGTTCAAGGAAATGTTCACCGAGTTACGGGACCGGTCGCGGGACCGCATGGGGTTTTTCGAGCAGATCTGCTACGTCAATATCGAGGTGCTGGCGATGATGAGCAAAGACCCGGATGAGCTCGACAGCCATGGCCAAGTTGTACTGGACCCGGCCACGGGGCTACCGAAGAAGAAATACGACGAACAGCAGGTGTATATGGCGAAAAACCTTGTGGACCGGCCGGGATTGTTGCGGTCGCTGGAAAACACCGCCGACAGCGGTCGGCGAATTTTCGGCAGCCATCACCAGGCGGGCTGGCTCAGCAACAAAACCCTTGATCGCTGGCTGGAACTCCAGAAAGCCAAATGACCCCGGGTTGACGCCTCAATATACGAGGCGTGATGGGGCTGGGTGGTCAGACCCGCAGTATTTTCCCGCTGATCGCCACACCGATCAGCAGTACGGCAATCAGCACAAAGGCAGTGCTCAAGCTGCTGCCATGGGCGATGAAGCCGATCACCGCAGGGCCGGCGAGAATGCCGGTGTAGCCCAGGGTGGTGATGGCGGGCACCGCAATGTGTTCCGGCATGACGGTCTGCTTGCCGACGGCGGTGTACAGCACCGGTACGATGTTCGAACACCCGGCACCGACCAACGCATACCCCAGCAGGGCGGTTTCCCACGCAGGGAATAGCGTCGCCAACAGCATGCCGCCGGCGGCGAGCGCGCCACCGAATACAATCACCCGGGTTGCGCCCAGGCGGCGAACTATCCTGTCGCCGGTAAGGCGCCCGACGGTCATGGTCAAGGCAAAGGCTGCGTAGCCAAGGCCCGCATAGGCTTCGTCAAGGCCGCGCTCGGCGCTCAGGAACACCGCGCTCCAGTCCAGCACGGCGCCTTCGGCAAGAAACACGATGCAGCACAGGCAGCCGATAAACAGCACCACGCCGTGGGGCACGGCAAAGGCCGGCCCGGAGCTTTCACTGCCGTAAGGCAGCAGGTGTGGCCCGGCCTTGAGCAAGGCCACTACGATGACGACGATCACGGCGAGGGTGGCCTGCAACGGCGACCAGCCCAACCCCAGCAGCCCGCTGACACCTGCCGCCCCGACGATCCCGCCCAGGCTGAACAGCCCGTGGAAGCCCGACATCATGGTCTTGCCGCTGGCCCGTTCGACCATCACCGCTTGCAGGTTGACCGTGGAGTCCACCGTGCCCAGGCCGGCACCAAACACAAACAGCGCGGCCATCAGCAACGGAATCGAGGTGACGGTGGCCAGCATCGGCAGGCCCAGGCAGATCAGGAGGGTGCCGCCGGTGGCCACTCGCCGGATACCGTAGCGCGACGCCAGGGCCCCGGCGACCGGCATCGCGATCATCGAGCCCACCCCCAGGCACAACAGCAAAAGGCCGAGGGTGCCCTCATTGAGTTGGGCGCGGGCCTTGGCATAAGGCACCAGTGGTGCCCAGGCGGCGATGCCGAAGCCGGCGATGAAAAACGCGATGCGGGTCGACATTTGTTCCAGCCGCCCGGGTACCACGGGCGCTGGGGTGCTGATGGCGGTCATGAAAAATCCTTGGTTTTGCGTTCAACGAACGATGTGCAGCGCAACATCCTTGCACATCAGGCCGTATCGAGCGAGCCGGGTTCCCTTGGCATGCCTGAACACAGGGCCAAACATTTTTTCCAGGATCATGGAACGCGACGGGCCTTTCCAACCACTATCAGTTCGTAGGACAAGTAACCACTTGAGGTGCGAGGTGGCCTGGAAGGTGCGTAATCCCCGCGAGAACTGGTGAACCCCGGGCTTCCAGCGACGGATTACCACCTTCCAGGCCGATCCTCTCACTTCAGTAGCCGCGCCAGTTTGCCATCCCGCACCTGCAACACTTCAAACAGGCCCAGGGCCTGCAGGGCGGGGAGGGCTTGCAGGATGTCCTGTTCGGCCAGCAAGCGCTGCTCGTCCGGGGTGGCCGGATCGCACCAGGTTCTGGCGTTGGCGAGGAATGCGCCCACCGTGCCCTTGCGCACGGTCACGCCATTGAATTGGCCTTGGTCGAGATGGTCGGGAAGCACGTCTTCTGCACGCATGGCGGAGCCCTCAATGAATGAATCCGCAGTCTGGGCGTGCGCAAATGGCTACACTGCCTTATCCAGGTCATTCAATACGGTAAAGCTGCCATATGCCGTCAACACTCGTTTCAGCCCAGCTCGCCAATGCGACCGGCGGTCCGTTGCTGGTGGCGACGTTGCGCAGCAGTCCGGTAGCACGCACCACGGCCCTTCATCAGCATGCCCGCGGGCAATTGCTCGGAGCCCAGCGCGGGTTGTTGTCGGTGCAGGCGGCGCACCAGCATTGGGTAGTACCGGCCACCCACGCGGTGTGGATTGCCCCCGATTGTTCCCACGCCTTGCGTTCCCACGGGCCGTTTGATGGCTGGAGTGTGTATGTCGAACCCCAGGCATGCGCAGGGCTGCCCCGACAGACGTGCGTTATCGCCACGTCGGCCTTGTTGCTGGAAGCCGTCAGGCGCGCGGCAACCTGGAGCCAGGCGCTGCTCGAGCCGCCTCAGTCACGGATCGCCCAGGTGATCCTTGATGAAATCGCCGGGTTGCCCCAGGAACCATTCGGCTTGCCGCTGCCCCGGGACCCGCGCCTGTTGCGCATCGCCCAGGCGCTGGCCGACAGTCCCGACGACAACCGCCTTCTGGAACACTGGGCGCAGTGGGCCGGTGTCTCGCCGCGTACCCTGGCCCGGCGGTTTGTTGCCGAGACCGGGTTCACCTTCAGCCAGTGGCGCCAGCGCGCGCGATTGTTGCGCGCCCTGGAGTTGCTGGCGGCGCATGCACCCGTGACCCGGGTTGCGCTGGACCTGGGTTATGAAAACGTCAGTGCCTTTATTGCGATGTTCCGGCGTACATTCGGGACGACGCCGGGGCGGTACTTCACGGATGGCGCAAGCGACTACGGGCATATACCGCCACAATCACGAAACACCCCATAGGCAACAGGTAAGCCAGCGCCACTGTGCTGTTGTCCGCCACCTTGCCCATCAAGTAGGGCATCAGGGCGCCGCCGACGATCGCCATGATCATGAACGAACTGCCGCGCTTGGTGTGCGGCCCGAGGTTCTTCACGCCCATGGCGAACAGCGTCGGGAACATGATCGACATGAAGAAGAACACTGCGATCAGCGCGATCACCGAGATACCTTCCAGGCCGATCACCACCAGGCCGCACAACGCGATATTGATCAGCGCATAAATCAGCAGCAGCTTCTGCGCGCTGACCCGGCCCATCAGCCAGGTACTGAAAAAGCGCCCGAACATGAAGGCCAGCATTGCGATCGACAGCAGGTAGGCGGCTTGCTGATTGCCCATCTGTGCCCAATGCTCGGTGACGTAGTTGATGAAAAATGCGCCGACTCCGACCTGGGCCGCCACATAGAAAAACTGCGTGATCACCCCACCGACGAACTCCCGGTGCTGCCACAGACCCTTGCCGGCCGTCGGTTGCAGTGCCTGTTCCTGCGCGCGCAAATCCGGCAGCGGCGTGCGGGCGATCAGCAGCGCCACCAGCAGTACCAGGACCGCGATCACCACGTAGGTGGTCTGCAACGAACTCATGTCCGAGGCCGGTGTGCTGCCGGCGCTGAAGAACATCGCGCCGCCAATCAGCGGGCCGAAGAACTGGCCAAGGCCATTGAATGATTGCGCCAGGTTCAACCGCCGCTCGGCGCCCTGGGGTTCGCCCAGCACGGTGGCATAGGGGTTGGCAGCGGTCTCCAGGCAGCCCAGGCCGCAGGCGATGACAAACAGCGCGAACAGGAAAAACGGAAAGCTCGCCGCCGCAGCCGCCGGCATGAACAGCAGCGCGCCCGCCGCATACAGGCACAGGCCCAGCAGGATCCCGGCTTTGTAGCCGTGGCGGTCCATCAACAGCCCGGCCGGCAGGGCGATCAGGAAGTACGCGCCGAAATAGGCGCTTTGCAACAGCCCGGACTGGGCCTTGCTGACGTGCAGGACTTCCTGGAAGTGCTTGTTCAGTACGTCGAGCAAACCGTAGGACAAGCCCCAGAGGAAAAACAGACTGGTCACCAGCATCAGCGCCCAGCGATAGGTCGGCACGGCACGGGTGCCTGGCAGGTGTGTATCTTTGCTTAACATGACGCTTCTCCTGTTGTTTTTATGGGATCAAGGCGTGCGATGCAGCGGGTATCAGGGTTGGTCGGTAAGGCAGAAAATCTGCTCCAGGGGCTGCCATTTGCCGCCGGGGTCAGTCCACGGCGTGGGGGCCTGGAAGCGCCACATCAGGGTTTCCCAGGCTTGCACGTCGGGGTTGGCGCGTGCAGCGTGGTCCAGCCCTTCGAAGCTGAACCCGGCCGCGGTGTCCATGACCATGAACAGCCGCGTGCCCAGGCGCCAGATCTGCATTTCCAGGATTTGCTGGCTGCGCAGATGCTCTGCCACGGCAGGCCAGATGCGTCGATGCAGCTGCTGGTACTCGGCGATCAATGCCGCATCGTCGATCAGGTCCAGCGCCAGGCAGTAACGTTGGCCGCTCATGTCAGCGCCCTGTCGAGGTGGGTGTAGCCTCCATCCACCACCAGCCACTGTCCGGTGGTGTGGGAGGCGCGGGGTGAGAGCAGGAACAGCACGCTGTCGGCAATTTCCTCGGGAGTGGTCATCCGTTTGCCCAAGGGGATTTTTTCGACGATGGCGGCGAGCTTGGCCTCGGGGTTGTCGAAGCCGTCGATCCAGCGTTGATACAGCGGCGTCAGCACCTCGGCGGGCACCACGGCATTGACCCGGATGCCGAACTCCAGCAAGGAGGCGGCCCATTCCCGGGTCAGTGACAGCTGCGCACCTTTTGCGGCGGTATAACCGCTGGTACCGCCCTGGCCGGTGAGGGCCGTCTTGGAGCTGATATTCACGATTGCCCCGCGGCTGGCCTTGAGGGCATCGAGGCACAAGTGGGTCATCAAGTAGTAATGAATCAGGTTCTTTTCCAGGGATTCGACGAACGCTGCACGGCCCGCATCCAGGCCCACGCCGTCGTTGACCCCGGCGTTGTTCACCAGGCCGTCGATGCGTCCGAAACGTCGCAACACTTCGTTGACGGCTGCGCGGCAGGCGTCCTCATCGCGCAACTCGACACGGATGAAGTGGCTTTGACCGTGCTGCTCAAGCTCGGCCGCGAAGGCCGGCGACAACGGTTGATGGCCGAAAATTACCGGGATTGCGCCTTCGGCAATCAATCCCAGGGAAATGGCGGCGCCAATCCCCGAGCCGCCGCCGGTGACGATGATCACGCGGTCCTGCAAATGCAGATTCATGGGCAGTTTCCTTCAAGGTGATAGACCCGCTGGGCCGTGCCGCCCCAGATGGCTTGCTGTTCATCGGGCGACAGTGGGCCGAGGGTCTGTTGCAGCAATTGGCAGGTGCCCTGGTATTCCCCGGCCAGCAGGCACACCGGCCAGTCCGAACCGAACATCAGGCGCTCGGCGCCGAACAATTCCAGCGCCAGTTCGATGTAGGGGCGCAGGGCTCGGGCGTTGCGTTGCTCGGGCCCGGCTTCGGTGAGCAGGCCCGACAGCTTGCAACTGACGTGGGGCAGGGCGGCCAGTGGCGCCAGGTGTTCGGCCCAACCGACGGGGCCGTTGGCGATGTCCGGTTTGCCCAGGTGGTCCAGCACCAGATGATGCCGGTCGTGGCGCTGGCACAGGGCTGTCGCGGCGTCGAGGTCGGCGCAGCGGATCAGCACCTCGTAGACGTAGCCTTGTTGCTGCAGGTGTTGCAGGCCACGGGAGAACCTGGCGTCGGCCATAAAGCTGGCAGGCGTAGGCTCATCCTGAATCTGATGCCGAAAGCCCTTGAGTCCCGGTGCGTCGCGCCACTGTTCCAGGTGCTGTTCCAGGCGTGGGTCGCACAGGTCGACCCAGCCGACGACGCCGAGTATCCATGGGTGCTGCCGCGCCATTTCCAGCAGCGCGTCGGTTTCCTGCTCACCGGCGCGGGCTTGCACGGCAATGCAGCCATCCAGGTCGGCAGCGTCGAGCAACGGCCGCAAGTCCTGTGGGAGAAAGTCCCGCCGCAGGTCAGCCTCAGCCGTACCGATCCACGGATAATCAGCGGCCCGGTAGCGCCAGAAATGCTGGTGCGCATCGAGCCTCAAAGGTGATGGGGACGACATTGTTATTGTGCTCCGTCCATTCAAATTGCGGTTCAGCTCACGGCCGGTGGCGGTATTGCTCCCGGGACGCGGCTTTCATCTGGATCGAAAAGCCCGGCGCCTTCGGCGGCAGATAGGCCGCACCGCGCACCACGCAAGGTTCCTCGAAATGCTCGTGCAAGTGGTCGACATACTCGATCACCCGGCCTTCGTGGGTGCCGGCAATACACAGGTAGTCGATCATCGACAGGTGCTGCACGTACTCGCAAAGCCCGACACCGCCGGCATGCGGGCACACGGGCAAGCCATATTTGGCCGCCATCAGCATCACTGCCAGCACCTCGTTGACCCCGCCCAGGCGGCAGGCGTCAATCTGCACCACGTCGATGGCTTCGCGCATGATCAATTGCTTGAAGATGATCCGGTTCTGGCACATCTCGCCGGTGGCGACCTTGACCGGCGCCACGCCCAGGCGGATCTTGCGATGGCCCTCGATATCGTCGGGGCTGGTGGGTTCCTCGATGAACCACGGCTTGGCAAACGCCAATTCGCGCACCCAATCGATGGCGGTGTCGACTTCCCACACCTGGTTGGCGTCAATCATCAATTGGCGGTCCGGGCCCAATACTTCGCGGGCGATGCGTACGCGCCGCAGGTCATCCTGCAAGTCGTGGCCGACCTTGAGCTTGACGTGGTTGAAGCCGGCATCCACCGCTTCCTGGCACAGCCTGCGCAGCTTTTCGTCGCCGTAACCGAGCCAGCCGGCGGAGGTGGTGTAGCAGGGGTAGCCGTTGGCTTGCAGGTCGGCCAGGCGTTCAGCCTTGCCTTCGGCGCGTTGGCGCAGCAAGGCCAGGGCTTCGCTGGAGGTGATGCAGTCGGTGATGTAGCGGAAATCGATGCAGCGCACCAGCTGTTCCGGGCTCATGTCGGCGACCAGGCGCCACAGGGGTTTGCCTTCGGCCTTGGCCCACAAGTCCCACGCGGCATTGACGATCGCGCCGGTGGCCAGGTGGATTGCGCCCTTGTCCGGGCCGATCCAGCGCAACTGGCTGTCACTGGTGACATGCCGCCAGAAGCGGCCCATGTCTTCGGCGATCCATTCCAGGGTCAAGCCCACCAGCAGCGGCTGCATGGCCTGGATCGCCGCGCAGCAAATCTCGTTGCCACGGCCGATGGTGAAGGTCAGGCCATGGCCTTCAAGGGCCGGGTTGTCGGTCTGCAAAATCACATAGGCGGCCGAGTAGTCCGGGTCCGGGTTCATGGCGTCGGAACCGTCCAGGGACTGGGACGTAGGAAAGCGGATATCTTCGACGCGAATCGCGGTAATGGTAGTCATGAACGGCTCCTAGTCTCTTGTCAGGCGTCGACCGTGGTCTGGTTCTGTTCGCCGAGGCCTTCGATACCCAGGCGGATTTTTTGCCCGGGCTTGAGGTAGACCGGCGTGGGCTTGATCCCCAGGCCGACACCGGGCGGGGTGCCGGTGGAAATCACATCCCCCGGTTGCAGGCTCATGAACTGGCTGAGGTAGCTGATCAGTTTGGGGATTTGGAAAATCATCGTGCGGGTGTTGCCGTTCTGGTAGCGGTGGCCGTCGACTTCCAGCCAGATCGACAGTTGGTGCGGGTCGGCGATCTCATCGCGGCTGACCAGCCAGGGGCCGAGCGGGCCGAAGGTGTCGCAGCCCTTGCCCTTGTCCCAGGTGCCGCCGCGTTCCAGCTGGAACTCGCGCTCGGAGACATCGTTGATCACGCAGTAGCCGGCCACGTGCTGCATGGCCTGGCTTTCCTCGATGTAGCGGCCACCCTGGCCGATCACCACGCCCAACTCCACTTCCCAGTCGGTCTTGGTGGAGTGGCGGGGGATTTCGATGGTGTCGTTGGGGCCGACGATGGCGCTGGTCCACTTGTTGAAGATGATCGGTTCGTCAGGGATGGGGGCGCCGGTTTCGGCAGCGTGATCGGCGTAGTTCAGGCCGATGCAGATGAATTTTCCTACCTGGCCGACACAGGCGCCCAAACGCGGATTGCCCGGTACCAGGGGCAGGCTCGCGGGGTCGAGTTCTTGCAGGCGAGCGAGGTTTTGCGGGAGCAGGGCGTCACCGGCGATATCACTGATGTGGGCGGACAGGTCACGCAGACGTCCATCAGCGTCCAGCAGGGCCGGGCGTTCCTGACCTTTTTCACCATAGCGCAGCAATTTCATGAGCAATCCTCTTATTGGAAGTGGGCGGTCAGTTGCTCCAGCCGCCGTCAATGATCTGGGTGGTGCCGGTGGTAAACGCGCTGGCATCGGAGCCAAGGTACAGCGCCAGCTGGGCAATTTCCTGGGGCGTGCCCAGGCGTCCCATCGGCTGGCGGGCGGTGAATGCGGCGTATACCTCATCCTGCTGGCGGCCTTCACGACTGGCTTGTTCGACGATGCGTTGCTGCAGCGAAGGCGACTCCACGGTGCCCGGGCAGATAGCGTTGCAGCGGATGCGCTGGGTAACAAAGTCGGCCGCGACGGATTTGGTCAGGCCGATGACGGCCGCCTTGCTGGCGCAATAGGCAAAGCGGTTGGGCACGCCCTTGAGGCTGGAGGCCACCGACGACATGTTGATGATCGAGCCGCCGCCCGCCGCCAGCATCCCCGGCAGAAACGCGCGGATCATGCGGTACATGGCGGTGACGTTCAGGTCCAGGGCAAACGTCCAGTCGCTTTCCGGGCATTCGAGGATATTGCCGGCATGCACCACGCCTGCGCAGTTGAACAGCACGTCGAGCGGGCCGATCTCGGCAGCAAGGCGTTGAATAGCGCTGGCGTCGGTGACGTCGAGCAAGACCGTTTGCGCGCCCGACAAGTCAGCGAGCGCCTGTTGATTGATGTCGGCTGCAATCACTTCGGCCCCTGCCGCCAGATAGGCTTCGACGCTGGCGCGGCCAATGCCCTGGGCGGCGGCGGTGATCAGCACGCGTTTACCGGTGAGGTCCATGACAGACTCCCTTGATTATTGTTATTGGCTCAATGGTCAGGCCATTGAGGGCGTGAAACGCCTGCATCTGCGGCATAGCGAACCCTGGTGGGTTTGCTATGATCAGCACACTGGAAACGATCCAATGGTCAGGCCATTGATCCAATTTTTAGCATGGGTCATCCCGGTCAACAAGCGGCTTTTTTGCGGGTTGATCGCTTTGACCGTGCTGTGCATGAATCGAGCTGAGCCTAGATGCCATTTCAAGTAATTGATAACCAACGTCTTTATCGACAGATTGCCGACCAGTTGCGAGCGTTGATCGACAGCGGAGAATTTCCGCCGGGCAGTCGACTTCCCGCTGAGCGTGAACTCGCCAAACTGCTGGGCGTGAGTCGCGCTTCCGTGCGTGAGGCGATGATTGCCCTGGAGGTGATCGGCCTGGTAGACGTGCGGGTGGGCAACGGCGTGCTGGTGTGTGAACCCGTGAAACCGACAGTCAGCCAGGAACCGGTGATGGCCCAGGCCACCCGGGATCAATGGAAAGAGTTCGATCCGGAACTCAACCTGCACGTCGACTTCAATGCCGAGATTCCACCGTTTTCCCTGCTCCAGGCCCGTCGCCTGATTGAGCCGGAAGCCGCCGCCCTGGCCGCCAAACATGCCACCGACGAAGAGCTGGCGGGGATCCGCGAGGCCTTCGAGCGTAATGTGCAGGACAACCGCGACGGCTCCCATACCCATCCGGGCGATCGCCTGTTTCACATTCGCATCGCCCAGGCCTCGGGCAATCCGGCGTATGCGTTGATGATTGCGCACTTGCTGGGGCATCGTTACGGCAGCATGTTCCAGCGGTTGCAGGCGCATTACACCTCGGACGACATGCCCCATCGCTCGGAAGACGAGCATCGCAAGATCCTCGATGCACTGGAACAGCGAGACGTGGAGGGTGCGCGACAGGCGATGCGCAAGCACCTGGAAGAGGTGGTACGAATCTTTATGCGGACTGCGCAATGACCCTGTTCTACGACGCCCGCGGGAATATCTACGGGGTGGTAAGCCCGGCGCAGTTACGCAGCAAGGGTATCGACGTGCCGGACCGTGCCGACTTGGCCGCTGGCACCCGAGGTGTTTGGGCATTGGCGGCGATTGCCGCCGAGTGCGGTTGGGATGAGTTGCCGCGCCCGGCAGAGGCCAAGGCGCATCGTTGTGACGGTTTGTTGGTGGGGCCGTTCCAGGCCGCGCCGCCTTTTGACCTGTTGATCGTCAACACCGACGGTTCCCTGGCCGAACGCAGTGGCAATGGCCTGACGATCTTTGCCCAGTCGTTGACCGACCAGGGATTGATGGCGCAAGGCTGTGAGTTGCGGGTGCATCACGACAAGACAGACGCACTGTCGCCGGTGGTTACGCGGGTTGAGCCGGCGGAGTACGAACAGGTGCAGGGCTTTTGGCTGGCGCTCGGGCGTCCCGAGTTCGGGCCTTTGGCGGTAGGGGCTGTTGGTGTGGGCGCGGTCTCGCTTGAGGGAACTGAGGTGAGCCATGTTTCGCCACTGGCTGCGCTCAACCCCGAGTGGAATCACAGCCAGTTTGTGCGTGTGGGCAACCCGCATTGTGTGACGCTGGTACAGGACGCGTCAGCGTTGCCGGACAACGCCCAGTTGCATCGATCAGCCTGGTTCGATCCGCTGAGGGCGATTGCTTTCGCACCACCTGCCGGGGCCGGCCAACCTTGTATTTCCGGGGTCAACCTGCAATGGGTCGCCCGGGATTCAGGCAATCGCGTGATCGCGCGGGTGTTTGAGCGTGGTGAGGGGCCCACGGCGTCCTCCGGGACCAGCGCCAGTGCGGTGGCATGCGCCGCCTGGTCTGTAGGATGGGTGACGGCGGGTCAGGTGGCGGTGGTGATGCCGGGCGGTACCGCACCCGTACGGTTGCAAGCAGAGCCGGGTGAGTTGCTGAGCGTTAGCCTGTTCGGGACTGCGCGGCTGCAGGAAGTTTGAAAAAGGCAGTGGCGGGCTTAATCATCTTTGTCAGCTGTTTCTCTATAAATAAGCAGCTCTGGTGAATGGTGGTGTAAGAGTATTCTCGTTAGTCAGTACTGGCTGTTTAACTGCATTTCTGTATTTATAAAAGACCCTTCCAATATCAATGTACGAATCTTCTTTTTTATTTTGAGGCGGCCGAATTTCGCCTGAAATCGCTAGTATTCCTGGGGTTCAGGCACTTTTTATCTGCTTCGAATTGAGTGGCTTTATCTGCGTTTTACGGGAGAAGTTATTTCAGCTCGACAATGAATGGCGGGTAACAACGGATGTTCAATACGCTTGTTTCGTCACGTTTCAAACTGGTCGTTGCAGGAATGAACCAGGCATTTCAGGTGCTGGCTTTTAAAGGCAGCGAAACGATTGACCAGCCTTTTTTCATTGAAGTGCAGTGGGTCAGTGAAAACCCCAGCCTGGATCTGGAGAAGTTGCTTCACCAACCGGCCTATCTGGATTTTGGCGAGCCCGGTGAAGGCCTGCACGGGCAAATCTACAGCATTGGCCGGGAAGGCCCGGGGCAGCGGCTGACCCGCTACCACCTCACCCTTGCGCCGCGCGTGGCGTACCTGGCCCATCGTTGCGACCAGCGGATTTTCCAGCAGCGCAGCGTGCCGCAAATCATCGCGGCAGTGCTTGAGCAGCACGGCATCCTTGCTGATGCCTATACCTTCGAACTGGGGCCGGTGGTTTACCCACCGCGTACGTTCTGTGTGCAATACGCGGAAACCGACCTGCACTTTATCCAGCGGCTGTGCGAGGAAGAGGGCATTCACTACCACTTTCGCCACAGTGCAGACGCCCATGTACTGGTGTTGGGTGATGACCAGACGGTGTTTCATCGTTTGCCGGCGCAACGCTACTGCCCGGCCGGAGGCCCGGCTGCCGAAACGCTGGTGATCCAGCGTTTCGATGTGCGCCTGGCCACGCGCAGTGCTCAGGTTGTTCGGCGTGACTACGACTTCGAACATCCGTCGCTGCGCTTGCAGGAGCAGGCCGGATCTTTCCCGGCACTTGAAGACTATCAATACCCTGCGGGATTCACGGGGCATCTGCGAGGTTCGCAGTTGGCCCGGCGTGGCCTGGAACGTCATCAACGCGACCGTCATCGGGCCCTGGGCCGCAGTGACCAGCCGGCTTTGCGCAGCGGGCATTTCCTGGAACTGCGCGGCCATCCGGACCGCACCTGTAATGACTTGTGGCTGATCACCGGCGTACGTCACGAAGGCTATCAACCGCAGGTGCTGGAGGAGGCGGTGGTGGATGTCGAGGCATTCCACGGCTACCGCAATCGATTTACCGCAACGCCCTGGCGCGCCGCTTACCGCCCGCCGCTCAAGCACGTCAAACCGCGTATCAGCGGCAGCCAGACCGCAACCGTCACCGGGCCCGAGGGTGAAGACGTGCATTGCGACGCTCACGGCCGGGTGAAAATTCGCTTTCATTGGGACCGCCTGGACCAGCACGACGACAAGAGCAGCTGCTGGGTGCGTGTGGCGTCCGGATGGGCGGGTGACAGCTATGGCGCGGTGATGATCCCGCGTGTGGGCATGGAGGTACTGGTGACGTTCCTGGAAGGTGATCCAGATCGGCCAGTGATCAATGGTTGCCTGCCCAATACCTTGCAGCCTGTTGCCTATCCGTTGCCCCAACACAAGACCCGCAGTGTGCTACGCAGCCGCAGTTCGCCGGGCGGGACGGGGGCCAACGAGCTGCACCTCGAGGACCGCAGCGGCCAGGAACTCATCTACCTGCGCGCCCAACGCGATCTGGAGCAGCAGGTCGGCCACGACAGTCGGCTGGAGGTGGTGGGCGAACGTCGGGAAACCATCCACGGCTTGAGTGCCACCACCCTGGAAGACGAGGAACACCGCAGCATCGCCGGCGACCGCAAGGTTCGGCTTGGGGCTGATGATCACTTGCACGTGCAGGGCAACAGCCAGACCCTTGTCGGCCAGACCCTGGTGATCGAAGCGGGGCAACAGGTCCATCTGAAGGCGGGGGCCAACCTGGTTATCGATGCCGGTGCGCAGTTGAGCTTCAAGGCCGGTGGTGAGCATTTGCTGATTCAGGCCGGCGGGATTTTCAGCAGTCGGCCGATCACGTTGGGCGGTGCGCCTGCCGTGATTCGCACAGCCAACCCAGTTGGACCGGGTGACGTGGCTGCTTCGCCCGCATTTGCAGCGGATGGGCCGAAGGTTTCGGTTATCCAAGGCGCAGTCATGGAGCTGGCCAGAAGACTGGATGCGGACTTCTGTCCAGTGTGCGAGCGCTGCCGTGAAGGCCTGTGCGAATCCACGGGGAGGGCGGCTTGATGGAGATCGCGCCTGGCCAGTGGATGGCTGAACAGCAGCAGGCAGGGCGCCGGCTGTGCCTGGTTCTACAGGGTGAAAGCGATGCGCGTGGGGTACTGCTGGCGACACGCACGGTCGCTGAGTATCGCTGCCTCTTTGGTGAAACCGTCGCATCGGAAATGGCAGCGGATGGGCCGATGCTCCTGTTGCTCGACCATGTCAGCGAGCCCGCATTGGTGGGTTTGCTGCAAAACCCCCAGCGTAATTGGGGCTGGTTGGGCAGCCTGGCTGGTGATGATTTATCGGGTGTTACCCGGCACTGGCGCGACAGGTTGGTGGTGGGAACGGCGGGCAGTCAGGCGCTGTACCGCTTCCACGATAACCGCACCTTGGCGCGGGCCTTGGTTCACCTGCCTGCTCGGGACTGGCCTGTTTTTCTCGGGCCGCTGATCGGCGTGTGTTACTGGCAGGGTGAGCGTTGGAGTTGTGTCGATAACCCGGCTCCGGGGGCGTATCCGGTACCCGATCCTGCGCCGTGGCTGGAGGTGCCGAATCCCCAGGCGGGAGTGATTCTGCAAGCCAATATCCTGCGTTACCTGCTGGCCGAGTACAGCGAGGCGTTGAGCGCACTGGTTGAGTTTCAAGACCCGAGAGTCTGGTTGGCGCAGGTGCTGGAGCAAGCGCGGGCCTGGCAATGGGACAGGCCGGAACAGCTGGAGTTTTTGGTCGTGCGGCGGCTGTTGGAAGCCACTGGGGACGTGCTTATTCGATGGCAGCCGATGCGTGGGGAAGTGGCGGAGGATCATTTTCAGCGGGTGGTTGGGGAGTGGCGTCGGGTGGAGCGGAAGCAGCAGGATGCGTAGGGGATTTATGTCGGGCGTGTGGCGAGGGGTATTCGTTTGCAGTGTGCTGGGTGTTTCCGGTTGTGTGATGAAGCCTGCTGATAGTTTCACTTTGGAGGTCGATTTGCCGGCGAATTACAGACTCAGAGGCGATGCAACTTACGTCCCCGGAACAGGTGAGACTTGCACTTTACGATGGCGTCCAGGTGATCTGCCAGAGATCAAGATATTCGACGCTCTTGAGAAGTCGGTGGCGAATCGGGCGAGCTTCGAGTTGCCTCTGACGGAGACGGTGAACGGGTGTCCGTTAGTGCTGCGTTACATGACGTTTGATGTCTATGCGAAGTCGGCTGAGCACTTGTCGGACAGTGGGGGGGATTTTGCGTTTATCGGTGTGCATGATTGGGTTGAACCCCATATGTCTCGAATGCCGGGGCCAGGTACCTTGGAGGTGCCGGGGGCCTGTCAGTGGTTACTCAGGCCGGCAGGGCCAACGCAGGCGACTGATAACGTATTTCAATGCAACCTGGTGGATGCAAGAGGACTGCCGCCAACGACAGCAACGGGTGGTCGTGTGCAGCGTGATGAGTTGAACGGCAAAACGGTGAGGCTCGTGTTTGGGGAAATCTGATGGGGAGCGTACTTATCTTTAACTTTTACTGAATAAGGATATTCAGCGATGGCGCTTACAGAATGGAAACAACCCTTTTTCAGCGGGAAAATGCCGGCTTGTGCAGTGCGTGGATGTTGGCTGAGTTTTTGTCTTGTGGACGAATCAGGTGACGGAAACGCTTATGGGGGTCTTGCGTACAAGGTTTTTGACAGCACAGGTCAACAATATGCAGGTCGTTTGGATGGAAACGGTTTCGCAAAGTTGGACAACCCATATCGAGGGCCTGTGGTTCTGATCTTCGATGCGCCATATGAAATGAGCGGGGATTACTACGCAACGTTGCAAACGCGTGGTTGTTATCCACTGCCTATCACCGAGCTTCAGGTACGAGCCGAACAGACGCGGTTTTCACGTGTAGACGGGGAGCGCGTCGAGCGAAACCCGGCAGGGCGGGAAACAGGCAAATTCTATCAAGTCGAGGTCAGTGACTTGGTCTTGCACACTGCTCATTTGCCTCCCTTGGCGCCCAGAACCCATCGACCACCGCGGCATGCGCTCCGCATGCTGGCTGAACTTGGGTTTGGCCCCCCTCAGCCCAAGCTGACAGGGCTGGTTTTATTTCCTGACCTGCACACTGTGCTGGAGGTAAGGCCGCTGCGTGCGTTACGCCCGTTGTTGTCGATTGAAGACCAGTTCTGTGCCTTGAACCTTTATCAGTTGGCGCTTATGGCCACCTTGAGTTATTGCGATTTTGGGCAGGAACCGTCGACTCCGCCGATGGACCAGGTCAGCTTTCCCATAGAGCCTAGTGTGGGCAATTTTTTTTCCGAACAACTGTCGGGCTATCAGGAGGCTTGGAAGTTCGATTCCGACCAGGTGGAACACTTTTATCCCGTGTATGAAGACGTGCCGTACTCGCAACGATTCGAGGTGTTGCCTTTTGATCCTGAGTTGTATGAGCAAAATCGATCGGGGCAAGGAGAGTCCCCGACCCACCCAGCGAAGCTGCATTTTTTTGATGACGAGGAGAATGGCACTGATACTCAGGCGTTTATCAGCCATCACGACCATGTGATCCTGATCGCAGTGCGGGGCACTGCAAGCCGTTCCGATGGGCTGAGGGATGCCAATGCTCACCAGGTCGCTTTTGTCGAGGGTGTTGGTAAGGTTCATGAGGGCTTTTATGGCGCGTATCGGGCGATGCGTGATTTTGCGCTGCATTACCTCGACCGGTTCTACATAGGCCAGCGCATCATAATTTGTGGCCATAGTCTCGGCGGCGCCATAGCACTGCTGCTGGCAGAGTCTCTTAGGCGAATTCCAGGTTACGACCGCAACATCCTTCTTTACACCTATGGCGCTCCCCGCGCTGCCGACTCTGAGTTCACTGACGGTGCTTCATCTTTGGTGCATCACCGCATCGTCAATCATAACGACCCGGTACCCAGCGTCCCGGCACCCTGGATGAACACAACTGCCAAACTCTGGATTCCCGGGCTTGTTACCCTGTTCAGCAATCCTGCACCTGCTGGCCTGCTGTTCGCACTTGGGTTGGTGCGGGTGGGCGGGAACGCCTATCAGCATCACGGCTCCCAGCAGCATTTCATGCCGATTGCCTTGCCCGACGGCACACAGTCTTCAATATTGTGGAACCCCGGGTGTGAGTCGATCGAAGAAGCTGCATGCAATCGCGCGATTCAACTCAGCGGTGATATGCCGGACCGGGCCAACCTGATCAAGCAGCTAGTCCAATACAAGCAGCACTTTATGACCGCAAGCTACATCCCGGCAGCCTGGGCGACGTTACGCCGTTGGCAGCAAACCGTGGACGCCGACGGAACACTGATGACTGCGAGTGAATTTGAGCTGATCGAAAAAGCGCTGATCAGCATGCGGCAACAACTGCGGGAGAAAAAACGAGAACTGGACCGCTATCGACCGACCAATCAGCGTGGTTATGAAGATATCCAGGCCTTGAGCATCGAAGCTGATCGTCTGCAAAGTAGTCGCGACCGCCTGGCAACCCTCCGCTGGCGCCGCCTCCAGGCCCGCGACGTCTACGGCAGCCACGCTTCATCCCCAACCCTGCAATCCAGCCTGAAACGCTGGTTCGCTCACCCGCAAAACCGCGTACTCACCCAAGTGGCGAGCATCCCGCCACAATCGGATGATGGCTGGGGAAAGCCACAAACCCTCGATATAGATTCAATCGTATGAGCCTACAAAAACTCCACCTGCGCCGGCCGGCGTTTCATCAACACTTTGCCCGCTCGAATCGAATACAACGGCAAGCCCTGGCTGCGAATCACTTCATAGTCGCTGTCTGCAGACAGGATCAACAGGTTCGCCGGGCGTCCCGGTTCCAGGCCATAACGATCCCCCAGGGCCATCGCCCGGGCGCTGTTGTCGGTGACCAGGTCGAGAGCACTTTGCAGGTTGCGGTAGCCAAGCATGTGGCAGATATGCAACCCGGCTTCCAGCACCCGCAAAATGTTGCCGTTACCCAAGGGATACCAAGGGTCGACGATGGAGTCCTGGCCGAAGCAGACGTTCATGCCAGCCTCCAGCAGTTCGTTGACCCGGGTCACGCCGCGGCGTTTGGGGAAGGTGTCGAAGCGGCCCTGCAAGTGGATGCTTTCGGTAGGGCAGGAGACAAAGCTGATGCCCGAATGCCCCAGCAGGCGGAAGAGTTTGGCGCAGTAAGCATTGTCGTAGGAGCCCATGGCCGTGGTGTGGCTGGCGGTCACGCGGGCGCCCATGTCACGGCTGCGGGCCTCTTCGGCCAGCACTTCAAGAAAGCGCGAGTGTGGGTCGTCGGTTTCGTCGCAATGCACATCGACCAGGCAACCGGTGCGTTCGGCCAGGTCCATCAGGAACTTCACCGAACTCACCCCTTGGTCACGGGTGTATTCAAAGTGCGGGATGCCGCCGATCACGTCGGCGCCCAGGCGAATGGCCTCTTCCATCAGCTCGCGGCCATTGCGGTACGACTCGATGCCTTCCTGGGGGAACGCGACGATTTGCAGGTCGATCAGGTGGCCGCTTTCCTCGCGTACTTCAAGCATGGCCTTGAGCGCGGTGAGGTCCGGGTCGGTGACGTCGACATGGGTGCGCACATGCTGGATGCCATGGGCGGCCAGGGTCTGGATGGTTTTTTTGGAGCGGGTCTTGGTGTCTTCCAGGGTGATGGTGGCCTTGCGCTCGCCCCAGCACTCGATGCCTTCAAACAGGGTGCCGCTCATGTTCCAGCGCGGCTCGCCGGCGGTCAGGGTGGCATCGAGGTGAATGTGCGGCTCGACGAAAGGCGGGACCACCAGGTTGCCGGCGGCGTCCAGGTCGTCGGGGCCTGCCAGGGGGGCCGCGCCTTGTTGGGTGATGCTGGCGATCCGGCCGTGTTCCAGGTGCAGATCATGCAGGCCTTCACGGTTGCGCAGGCGGGCGTTGATGATGTGCATGGGCAAGTTCCTCTTGGCAAAAAACAGTCAGGCAGACAGCCGCCAGATCATCAGCGCGATGCCGATGTCCAGGCGGTCATAAGCATTGTCCAGCGTCAGCCCGCACAGGGCTTCGATACGCTGGACGCGGTGCGTCAGGGTGTTGCGGTGAACCGCCAGCCGTTGGGCTGCGGCCACAAGGTTACCATTCTCGTGGAACCAGGCCTCCAGGGTCGGCATCAGGCTTGGGCCATGGTGCAGGTCGTGGCGCAGCAGCGGCCCCAGGCGTTCGTTGAGGAACTGATCGAGCAGGGCGCGATCACGTACGCCACTGAGCAGCTTGAGTACGCCCAACTCATCGTAGACACACAGCCCGGCGCGTTCACTGAACCGTCGCGCAGCGGCCAATGCCTGGCGCGCCTCATCCAGGGCCTGGGCCAGGCGCGCGGGTGGGTGCGCGGCAGCACTCAGGCCGATAAACAGTTTCAACGGTGCCAGGCGCAGATTCAGTGCCTTCAACCAACCCGCCAACAACTGACGGTTGGCCAATGCCGCACCCGCGTCTATCGCAGGCAGCAGCAACGTCCATTGTCCGGCACGCCCCAGCACGGGCAGGCGCGACGGATGCTGCGCAGCAAACTGGCGCAGACGGCGGGTAATCGCATCGTGTTGTCGGGCAAGCTGCGCCTCGACCACTGGCGCCTCACCCTGGGCAAACAGCGCGTCGCTGCCGTCCAGTTGCAACTGGACGAGTTGCCAATGGCCGGCCAGCGGCATGTCCAACTGCGCAGCGCGGTGCAGCAGCAAATCCAGGGATTGGTAATCACCGGCCAGCAGGCGCTCCAGCACATCGTGTCGCGAGCGCCCCAACTGCTGCGACTGGATCAACGCCGAACCGATGGCCTGGGTCACCAGTACCATCTTCAACGAGTAAGGCTGTTCGATCAGCGGCATGCCCGCCGCTTGCGCCGCTTCCAGCAAACGCTGGGGAATCGCCTGGATATAGTCCGGCCCCGTGAGGATCACCAGGCCGGCGACCTGGCGCTGACAGGCTTCGTCCAGCAGCACCAACAGATTGGCCTCGTCCCGTGGGTGATTGATACCGGTGACGAACACCAGTTCGCCCCCCAGCACCCATTCGGCAATGCCGCTGTTTTCTGCGACATAGGGCCAGCGCACCGTGTTCTCCAGGCCGGCTTCCCCGGCCCGCAGGCACATCGATTCAAGGCCGGGCAAGGCCAGCACATCGGCGACTGTCAGGCTCATGCCTGGACGTCAGCCAAAGGTGCCCGCACCCGCAATACGCTGGTCAGCACGATGTAGGTCAGGGACGCCGCCACGATCCCCACCAATGGCGCCACCCAGGGTGAATGAAAGGCCAGCACCGTACCCACGGCATAGGCGATCAGCCCTGGCCAGTTGAAGGCCGGCAGGCGTGTATCGGCCAGGCGCGGATAGTGGCCGCGGTAGCGATAGAAGAAATCCGCCATGATCACCCCGCCAATCGGTGGGATCACCGTGCCCAGCAGGATCAGGTAGGGCACCAGCATGTCGTACATGCCCAGCAACGCCAGCAGGGTGCCGATTACCGCACCGGCCAGGGTCACCGTTTTACGGCGCTTGGTGCGCAGCAGGTTGCAGCCGGCGACGGCGAAGTTGTAGATGGTGTTGTCCTGGGTGCTCCAGATATTCAGCAACAGCATCGCCATGGCCGCCATGGCGAAGCCTTGCAGCAGCAACACTTCGACCACGTCGGGCTGCTGGTAGACGATGGCGCCATAGGCACCGATCAACACCATCAAGCCGTTGCCGATAAAGAAGCCGATCAGGCTGGCCAGCACCGCGACCCTGGCCGAGCGTGAGAACCTCGTCCAGTTGGTAGCCTGGGTCGCGCCGCTGACAAAGGTGCCGAACACCAGCGTGATAGCCGTGGACATGTCCAGCTCACCGGTCGGCACCACCGCCAGCAGTCCATCGAGCCCGCCGACCTTGACGGTGGCGACCCACATCGACAGAAACAACAAAATACCCATGGCCGGCACGGCGATGTAGGACAGAATCTCCAACCCGCGATAGCCCACGTAGGCCGTCGCGCAGAACACCATGCCAAACAGCACCATCAGCCCGAGTACGCTGCCCTGGCTCAACTCGAAATACTTGCCCAGTACTACGGCTGCGGTGGCGGTGCCCCAGGCGTACCAGCCGATCTGGGTAAAACCGAGAATCAAGTCGCTGAGTTTGCTGCCCACTTCACCGAAGCAGAAGCGCCCCATCAGCACCGAGTTCAAACCGCTCTTGAACGCGATGTAACCCAGGCCTGCGGCGTAGATACCCAACAGCAGGTTACCCAGGGCCACGACGCCGAGCATCTGGGTAAAGCTGAAGGCCACCCCCAGCTTGCCGCCGGCGAACATGGTCGCGGTAAAAAAGGTAAAGCCCAGCAGCACCATGGCGGTGGAGGCCAGGCCTTTGCGGGCATGCATGGGCACCTCGCTGAGAGGGTAGTCATTGCCCGGTTCGTTCTGCGTCATGTGCCGTTCTCCCTGAATGAGTGACGCAGGCCTATTGCACCCGTCGTGCCAAGTGCGAGGCAGTGACGGGCGCACGGTCAGGACTGTGCAGGTTGCACAGTATTTATAGCCAAACAGGGGAAACACGCAGGCGGGATTGGTCTTTCTGCCCACTCAGGCGCGAAAGCGGTGCAGGGTGATACAAATTGGATCACCCGTGATTCAATCGAACAGGGTGTGAGTGGTCTGCCCGCGATGAAAGGCAAAAGCGGCCTCAAGGTCGCTTTCAATGGTGCGGCCACGGGACAGCGGCGGCAGATCGTCCAGGCTGAAGAAGCCAACTTCGGTGGTTTCGAAACCGGCCGCCGGCGCCAGTTGATCAACCCGTTCGCACAGAAAGTAGAGTTTGTAGAAGTCCCGGATATCCGGCCGGTACAAGCCTTTGGCCTTGTGGGTGACGCTGTACAGCGCCTTGGCCGTGACCGTCAGCCCGGCCTCTTCGCGAATTTCCTTGACGATGTTTTCAGCCGCCGACAAACCAATATCCGCATAACCGCCGGGCAATGCCCAGCAGCCATCCGTGAGCTCGCGGACCAACAGGATCCGGTCACCGTCAATCACTGCGCCCCGCACATCAATCATGGGCGTCGAATAACGTTTGGCAAAATCCGGCACCAGCCCGGTGATGCGCTCCAGCGGTACTTCGCCCAATTGCGCCAGCATGCTGTGGGCAATCTGGGCGATTTCCTCGAGGCGCTCGCGCTCGAAGTCATCGGTGCAGAAGTGCAGCCCTGTGGAGGCCAATGCTTGCAGGCGCTTGGCCTGGGCCAGCCAGGTGTTTTCCATGGGAGCTCCTTCAGTGCGAGGCAGTGAGGTCTTTTTGCATGTAGACCCGACGCAAGCCGTTTTCCTCGGCCCGGTGGGTTTCCACATAGCCTTTGCGGGTGTACAGCGCGATATTTTCGGTCATCGCTTCATTGGTGTAGAGACGGATGGAGCCATGCCTGGCCTGGCCTTCCGCGAAGCCCAGCAACAGGCGCCCGTAACCCAAGCCCTGGGCACCGGGGTCGACGGCCAGGTTATCCAGCAGCAGGTACTCATCGTGATGAATCAGTACGACAAAGCCGTGGACCTGGCCCGCACTCTCCAGCACATGCACTCGTTCGGCAGCGACCTGCTGGCGATAGTCATCCAGCATCGGCCCTGGCTTGCGCCCGATTCGCTGGATGTAAGGGGAGTAGGCGGCGTGGACGATCGCTTCAATAGCGGCGATATCGTCGCCGGTAGCGGGGCGGATATGGGTTGGCATCGCAGCGCTTCCTGTACAAGAGGCCACGACTGTAAGGGAGTCAACGGCATAAAAAAACCACCGCAAGGGTGGTTTTTTACATCGCCGGCTTATTCGCCGCGATAGATGCAGCCGCTGGTGCAGGTCTCATGGATGCGAATCGCGCTGAGTTCCGGCAACAGCGGTTTCAGTTCATTCCAGATCCACTTGGCCAGCACTTCGCTGGTGGGGTTTTCGAGGCCCGGGATGTCGTTGAGGTAGTTGTGGTCGAGGCGTTCGTAGAGCGGCTTGAAAATCGCCTTGATCTCCGAGAAGTCACGGATCCAGCCGGTGTGCGGGTCGAGGTCGCCGCTGAGGTGGATCGCCACCTTGAACGAATGGCCATGCAGGCGCCCGCATTTGTGGCCTTCCGGAACGTGGGGCAGGCGGTGGGCGGACTCGAAGGTAAACTCTTTGAAAATTTCCACAGGGTTTTTCAGCTCGGTGAGGTGTCTGGCAGGCGGCGAGTTTAACAGTTTGTCGCGGCCGCGCGCATACCGCGTAGCAGCTGTCGAGCCATGGCGAGGCTGCGTTTGCGATTTGTCTGACAAACCGAGGTGCTGCCGACGCAGCCTCGCTTGGGCTCGACAGCTGCTACGGAGAGGGCGCTAGAGAGCCAGCAGGCGTTCGCCCAATTGGCCATTGTCGGCCAGTTGCAGAAACTCATCCCCCAGCCGCTGGCTTTCGCTCATTGCGGTTTGCCAGTACTTGTTGCGGCCCGGGTCATCCCCCATGAAGCGCTTGAAGTCACTGCGGTCCGGCAGTTTGCCGTGGGGCAGGCGGGCCAGGTATTCCTTCGACGGCGCCAGCAGCAGGACATCCTGCAAACCCTGTTGATTGGCGCGGCGCCACGGCAAGCCTTTGTCGAACCAGCCGGGAATGACCCGGTCGGTGAAGTGCGGGTACAGCACGATATCATCGCCGTGGTAGGGCAGGTCGAGGTGATAGTCCAGCAGGCCGCCATCGCGGTAAGTGCCTTGGCCTGCACCCGGCAGGTCGCGTACGCCTTGCATCACCATGGGGATCGAGCCCGACGCCAGCAAGGCCTGGCGCAGGTTGCCCAGTTCCAGATCAAGGAAGCGCGACGGGAAATCCTTGAGCGCATGCAGCGGTGGCGCCTGGCGTGGATCGTGGACGATCAGCCGTTCGAAGTGCCGGGACAACCGCGCGCGGCCCCTCAGGTTGTCGGCGATCACCGAGGACAACCCCAAACCAAGCCGACCGCGATGATCGTCGGCGAGCAGGCCATGGCTTTTGACCACCATGATGTTCAGCCGGTAGTGCGGGTTGTCGAGCACGCGGGCATCGCGGCCGGCCAGCAAGTCATCGAGCATGCGCACGCAGCTCTGGCTGACTTCGGCCATGGTCACGCCTTTGGCAAAGCTTTGTGCGTTGTACAGCCGGCCCAGGTCGAGCAGGCCTTGCACCGGGTCGGGCAGGCACGCACTGGCAAACCGCCAGGAGCCTATCGAGGCGCCGATCAGCGCACGCTCGCGGGGCGCCCGGGGCAGCCAGTCACCAAACAGCGCCAGGTCCAGACCCTGGATGCCCAGCGCCTTGGGCCCGCCGGCAGCGCCGGGAAGGATGCCGACGTCCGCAGGCGCAAGCCCCTGCTCACGAATGCGTGCAAAAGCGCGTTTACCGGCCTTGAGGGTCAAGGCGGGGAACTTCATATGGATAGCAGTCATACCGGTCTCATTTACCGCGAGCAGGGCAGTATAGAAAATCTTGCCCGGTTGCAGGCAAAGGTCTCGCAGAGAATTGCCATGGTGGCAATTCAGTTTCAGTTAAGTTGGATCCAGTACCGTGAGCCCCGTAGGCAAAATATCCCGAAACGGAGACTCACCATGAAAACCCTCACAGCCTTGATCGCCAGCAGTATCATCGCCCTCACCGCAGGCGTCGCCCAGGCTCGCGACCTGGGGCCGGACGAAGCACTGAAGTTGCGCGACGCTGGTACCATTGTGTCTTTCGAGAAGCTCAACGCCACGGCGTTGGCCAAACATCCCGGCGCCACCGTGCATGAAACCGAGCTTGAAGAGGAATACGGCAAGTACCTTTATCAGGTTGAACTGCGCGACGCCCAGGGCGTCGAGTGGGACCTGGAATTGGACGCCGTCACCGGCGCCGTCCTCAAGGATCATCAGGATACGTAATGAAGGTAAATCTACGCACCAGCGTTCAAGTGGCGCTGGTGCTCCTGGCATTTTGCTCAGGCCTGGCCGCTCGTGACCTGGGCCAGGACGAGGCGCTTCGCCTGCGCCAGGAGGGTGTGATCGCGCCGCTTGAGCATCTGCTGGGCCCGGCTTTCGAGCGCTACCCTGGCGCCAAGCTGCTGGACGCCGAGCTTGAAGAGCACAAGGATCGCCCTGTGCGCTATATCTATGAAATCGAACTATTGACGGTGGAAGGCGTAGTGCGCGAGATCGAACTCGATGCCAACACCGGTCAACTGCTCAAAGACAAGGAAGACGACTGATGCGCCTGCTGCTGGTGGAAGACCACGTACCCCTGGCCGATGAGTTGATGGCCGGGCTCAATCGCCAGGGCTATGCCGTCGACTGGTTGGCGGATGGGCGCGATGCGGTGTACCAGGGGCGCAGCGAACCCTACGACTTGATCATCCTTGACCTCGGCCTGCCGGGTTTGCCCGGGCTTGAGGTGTTGACGCAATGGCGTGCCGCCGGCCTGGCCACGCCGGTGCTGATCCTCACTGCCCGCGACTCCTGGGCCGAGCGCATCGAAGGGCTCAAGGCCGGGGCCGACGACTACCTCAGCAAACCGTTCCATCCCGAAGAGCTGCACCTGCGTATCCAGGCCTTGCTGCGTCGTTCCCATGGCCACGCCAATCAGCCCACCTTGCAGGCTGCCGGCTTGCACCTGGATGAGGGTCGCCAGTGTGTGATGCGTGATGGCGAGGAGATCCAGCTGACCGCGGCCGAGTTTCGGCTGCTGCGTTACTTCATGCTGCACCCCGAGCAAATCCTTTCAAAAAGTCACCTGGCCGAACATTTGTACGATGGCGAGACCGAGCGTGACTCCAATGTGTTGGAGGTCCACGTCAACCACCTGCGCCGCAAATTGGGCCGCAGCGTGATCGAGACCCGGCGCGGCCAGGGTTACCGGTTTGGTGCCAGCCCGGCATGAAGTCGATCCAGCGGCGCCTGAGCCTGGGGCTGATCAGTGTGATGGTGATCGTCGGCCTGGTGCTGGCGCAGACCAGCCTGTGGCTGTTCGAAATGGGCCTGCAACGTTACCTGGAGTCCGGCTTGCGCAACGACAGCGAGAACCTGCTGGTGGCGCTGGTGCGCGGGCCGGCGGGTGTGCAACTGGATGAGCAGCGGTTGTCTCCTGCGTACCAGCGTCCGTTTTCCGGGCACTATTTCCGTATCGATTTTGCCGATACCCATTGGCGTTCCCGCTCGCTGTGGGACCAGGAACTGCCGCAGTTGCCCCACGCCGGGCTGAAGGGCAACCTGCAGTTGGGGCCGGAAGGCCAGCAGTTGCTGGTACTGCGTTCGGACTACAAACGGTTTGGCCAGTCGATTTCCATCAGCGTGGCCCAGGACTACACACCCGTCAGAGAAAGCTTTCGGCTGATGCGCCAGATCGGCCTGGTGCTGGGGCTGGCGGCGCTGTTGCTGATCCTGATTCTGCAACGGGTCACCGTGCGCCGCGCCTTGCGCCCGCTGGAGACCGCGCGCAACCAGATCGCCCAACTGCAGCAGGGCCAGCGCTCGCAACTGGACACCCAGGTGCCGGTGGAACTGGAGCCGCTGGTGGCGCAGATCAACCATCTGCTGGCCCACACCGAAGACAGCCTCAAGCGCTCGCGCAATGCCCTGGGCAATCTCGGCCATGCCTTGAAAACCCCGTTGGCGGTGTTGCTGAGCGTGGCATCCAGCGAACAGCTCAAGGACCATCCGCAACTGAGCAAGCTGCTGCGGGAACAGTTGGAGCAGGTGCAGCAACGGCTTAATCGTGAACTCAATCGTGCCCGCCTGGCCGGAGAGACACTGCCGGGTGCCTTGTTCGATTGCGACGGCGAATTACCGGGGTTGCTCGCGACCCTGAACATGATCCATGGCGAACACCTGGATTTGAGTTACCGCGTGCCGCCCGGTTTGCAATTGCCGTGGGACCGCGAAGACCTGCTGGAACTGTTGGGCAACCTGCTGGACAACGCGTGCAAATGGGCGGATGCGGAGATTGTGTTGAGCATCGGCGAAACCCCGGAAGGCTTTCGGTTGGCTGTCGAAGATGACGGGCCGGGGATTCCCGAGAGCCAGCGTGATCAGGTGTTCAGCCGAGGCACGCGGTTGGATGAGCAGACTGACGGGCATGGTCTGGGGCTGGGGATCGTGCGGGATATTGTCGAGGTGTGGGGCGGGGTGCTTCTGTTGCAGGAGAGCGAGCTGGGCGGGTTAAAGGTCATCATCGACCTGCCACGCCGCCATTGAAAACAAACCGTAGCAGCTGTCGAGCCTCGCCAAGGCTCGACAGCTGCTACGGGATACTCGGGCTGATTGCCGGAGTATCCCGCAACTCATCAAACCCTGAACTGATCCATCAGGCCCTGCTGCTGATTCGCCAGGCTGTTCAACGCCTGGCTGACCCGCGCCGATTCATTCGCCTGTTCGGACAACGACTCCGTCACATCCCGAATCGTCGCCACGTTGTTGTTGATCTCCTCGGCCACCGCACTTTGCTCTTCGGCGGCGCTGGCGATCTGCAGGTTCATGTCGCTGATTACCGTTACCGCATCGCCGATCTGGCGCAAGGCGGTCACGGCCTGGCCCACTTGTTCGACGCTGCCCTGGGCCTGGCGATGGCTGTTGCTCATGGAACCGACCACTTCCTGGGTACCGCTTTGCAGTTGCTCGATCACCAGGCGGGTTTCTTCCACCGACTCCTGGGTACGTCGCGCCAGGTTGCGCACTTCATCGGCGACCACTGCAAAACCGCGACCGGCTTCACCCGCACGGGCGGCCTCGATAGCGGCGTTCAGTGCCAGCAGGTTGGTCTGCTCGGCGATTGCACGAATCACTTCCAGTACCGAACCGATCTTCTCGCTGTTGGCCGCCAGTCCTTCAACCTGGGTCATCGCGGTGCTCATATCCGCCGCCAGGTGGCCGATGCTGGTGGTGGTGCGGTCGATCACGGTCAAACCTTCACGCGTCGCCTGATCGGCATCGCGGGCAGCCTGGGCGGCTTGCGCGGCACTGCGGGCGACGTCCTGGGCGGTGGCGCTCATCTCGTGGGAGGCGGTGGCCACCTGGTCGACCTGACGGTATTGCTGCTCCATGCCGGCACTGGTTTCAGTGGCGATGGCGGCCGACTGGTCGGCGGTGCCACGGGCGTCCTGCACTGAGCGTTTGACCTGGGCAATGATCGGCTGCAGCTTGTCGAGGAAGCGGTTGAACCAGCCGGCCAATTCGCCGAGTTCGTCGTGTTTGTCGTAGGCCAGGCGGCGGGTCAGGTCACCTTCGCCACTGGCAATGTCTTCCAGCATGCGCGCCACACCGAGGATCGGCCGGGTCACGCTGCGGGCCATCAGCCACACCAGCAACAGGCCGACGATTGCTGCCAGCAGGCCCAGGCTCAGTTCCAGCAGGGTGCCCTTGGCGTTATCGGCGTCCAGTTTGGACTTCAGGGCTTCAGCCGGAGCCACCAGGACTTTTTCCGGAACATCCAGCAACACGCCCCACGGCTTGCCATCGGGGATCGGCTGGAACGGCGCGAGCACCTTGAGTTGGTGGTCGGTGCGCACGCTGCGGGTCTGGGTGCTGGTGGAAAGCGAACTGATCAATTGCGCGCCGTTGGCGGTGTCGACGGCATCCAGGCGCTGGCTGAGTTTGCCGGCGTCCGGACTGTAGCCGGCCAGCAGGCCCACCGGGCTGATGATGCTGACGCTGGTCTGGCCGTCATAGAGTTTCTGGCTGGCGCCCTGGCTGACGGCTTGCAGGCTGTTGAGGTTGATGTCCACCGACAGCGAGGCGATGACTTTGCCGTTGACCATCAGCGGGAAGACGATGCTGGTCATCAGCACCTTTTGCCCATCGATCACATAGAAGTACGGCTCGATCACGCAGGGCTTGAGTGTGGTGCGCGGGCAGGTGAACCAGGCGTTGGCTTTTTCGCCGCTGGGTCCGACGCTGGTGTCGGACATGTCGCTTTCGGGCAGCGACATTGAAGTCAGCTTGCCCGCAGTCGGCTGGGACCAGTACAGCGCAAAGCGGCCCTTGTCGTTGCTGCCCAGCTCTTGCTGGTTGGCGAACAGTTCGTCCTTGCCATCCAGTGCGTTGGCCTCGAATACCAGGGACAGGCCCAGCAGGTCAGGGTTGGCCTGCAGCGCAGCCTTGACCTGGCGGGTCAGGTCTTCGCGCAGGTCGAAGGCATCCAGGAAGCGTTTCTCGGCCTGTTCGCGCAGGAACAACACCTGCCGGGAAAAACCGTGGCCGTATTGATAGGCGTCCATGAACTGCTGGCGAATGCCCAAGGCCTGGACCTCACCCTGGGCTTCGATGCGTGCCTGGGCGGCTTCGTCGAGCATTTCCATACTGGAAGCCTTGACCAGGTCGGAGCTCTGCGCCATGCGGTACAGCGAGAGACCTACCAGCAAGGTCACGATGCCCAGCAGGCAAAGACCGGCCAGCAGGGTAATTTTCCATTGAATGGACAGCTGTCTGAGCGACATGGAGCCTTCCTTAACCTTTCGATACGACAGAGACGATCTGCCTGTATCGGCCGCTCGGAAATTTTCTTTATTCAAACGATCAATTTAAACCTGTTTGTGTGGCGAGGGGGCTTGTCCCCCGTTGGGCTGCTTAGCGGCCCCAAGAAAAGCGGGAGCGCTGCGCACTCCAACGGGGGACAAGCCCCCTCGCCACAGACAAATCCCCTAACCACTGACAAACCTTCTCCCCACTTTTTTGACAAGGCAGGCCGGGTGCTGCAAAGTGCGCGCCCTCTAATAAAACTCCCTTAAAACCTGGTTTGCGGCAGCCGTTCCCGACAGCAGCCCGGGCAGGTGCGTGCTTTTTTCATGTTTTCTGTCTTGAGGTAACGATGATTAATGCAGTAATCGCCGCGGTCGGCACCATGCTGGTGCTCAGCTTGTCCCGCGTGCATGTGGTGATCGCGATCATTGTCGGCGCCCTGGTGGGTGGCCTGACCGGCGGCCTGGGTATCGACGCGACGCTCAAGGCGTTCAACAGCGGCCTGGGTGGCGGTGCGACGGTGGCGTTGTCCTACGCGCTGCTCGGCGCGTTCGCCGTGGCGATTGCCAAATCAGGCCTGGCCCATGCGCTGGCCGATAAAGCCCTGCTGCTGGTGGATCGCCAGGAAGCCACGGGCGGCAGTCACGTCAAATGGCTGCTGATCGGTCTGCTCTGGGTGGTGGCCATCGCCTCGCAGAACATCCTGCCTATCCACATCGCGTTTATCCCGCTGCTGGTACCGCCGCTTTTATATGTGCTGACCAAACTGCAGCTGGACCGCCGTCTCATCGCCTGCGTCATGACCTTCGGCCTGATCACGCCCTACATGTTTCTGCCGGTGGGCTTCGGCAACATCTTCCTGAATCAGATCCTGCTGGCCAACGTGGCCAAGAGCGGTGTCGACATCAGCCAGGTCAATGTCACCCATGCCATGGGCCTACCGGCGCTGGGCATGGTGGTCGGTTTGCTGGTGGCGGTGTTTGTCAGCTACCGCAAGAAGCGTGTGTACGACCTGGAGAAGATCGAGCGAGTCGAGCAGGTGGCGGTGCACTACAACCCGCTGACCCTGCTGGTGGCCGGCCTGGCGATTGCGGCGGCGTTCATTATCCAGCTGTGGCTGGACTCGATGATCATTGGCGCCCTGGCCGGGTTCCTGATCTTTTCGGTGTCGGGCATCGTGCGCTGGCGCGACACCGATGACCTGTTCACCGAAGGCATGAAGATGATGGCGATGATCGGCTTCATCATGATCGCCTCGTCAGGCTTTGCCGAAGTGCTCAAGGCCACCGGTGAAGTGCAGACACTCGTGCAAGCCTCCGCGGCGTTTATCGGCCATAGCCGCGGTGTGGGCGCGCTGCTGATGCTGCTGGTGGGCTTGCTGGTGACCATGGGCATCGGCTCGTCGTTTTCCACGGTGCCGATCCTGGCGGCGATCTTTGTGCCGCTGTGCGTGCAGCTGGGCTTCAGCCCGCTGGCGATCGTGTGCATCGTCGGCACGGCCGGGGCATTGGGTGATGCCGGCTCGCCTGCGTCGGACTCCACCCTCGGCCCGACTTCCGGTTTGAACATCGATGGCCAGCACCACCATATCTGGGACACCGTGGTACCAACCTTCCTGCACTACAACATTCCGCTGCTGGCGTTTGGCTGGTTTGCCGCGATGACGCTCTGACGGGATTGTCCTACAGATTTATTGTAACTAGCCGTTAACCTCTTGAGTTGTCCCTCAAGAGAGAAGAGCCATGCGTCTGAGTCTAAAGGCCAAAGTACTGTCCCTTGCTGTCCTGCCCGTGTTGTTGTTTGCCGTGATCATCAGCCTGACCACGGTGTGGATCCTTCGGGAGCAGGCCCGCAACGAGGTCGAAGAAACCCGTCAGAACCTGCTCAACGACGCCAAGACCACCTTGCGCGGCTACGTCGAGGTGGCGATGACCACCATCAAGCCGCTGTACGACGCTGCCGCCCAAGGCGATACGGCCGCACGGGCGCAAGTGGTCAAGCTGCTGTCCAACACCAGCTATGGCAAGGACGGTTATTTCTTCGGCTACGACTCCGAGACCATTCGCCTGTTCAAGGGCAACAGCCCGGACGGCGTCGGCAAAAGCTTCAAGGAAAACCGCGACCCGAACGGCGTCTACGTCAACCGCGACCTGGTGAAAGTCGGCAAGGACGGCACCCACTACCTGCAATACAGCTCGACGCAGCCCGGCCAGACCGAGTTGGTGCCCAAGCTTGGCTACACCGAATACTTGCCCAAGTGGGACATGGTGATCGGTACCTCGGTGAACCTGGACGGCATCGACGCCCAGGTTGCTGAGGTTCAGGCCAAGGTGGAGAAACGCATGGAAGGCGTGGTGCTGAGCATCATCGGCATTGCCGTGGTGGTGCTGTTGGTGATTGCCGCCGTGGGCATGCTGGTGGCCAATACCATCCTGCGGCCGTTGCACCTGATGAAGATCAACCTCGACGACATCGCCGCCGGTGAGGGTGACCTGACCCGCCGCCTGGCCATCACCAGCCAGGACGAGCTTGGCGAACTGGCAGGCTCTTTCAACCGCTTTGTCGACAAGATCCACAGCCTGGTACGCCAGATCACCGAGATGACCTCCCAGCTTACCGGCCTGGTGAGCCAGGTCGCCGAGCAAGCCAACCGCTCGGAAAAGGCCATGGAGCGCCAGCGTCACGAGACCGACCAGGTGGCTACCGCGATCAACGAAATGTCCTCCGCGGCCCATGAAGTGGCGCGCAGTGCCCAAGGCGCAGCCGTCGCTGCGCAGCAAACCGACGCCGAAGGCCAGGCCGCGAAAAAAGTCGTGGATGGCAGCATCGCGCAGATTCACGCGCTGGTGAACGACATCCGCAGCAGCGGCGTGTCCCTGGACAGCTTGCAGCAGGATGTGTCGTCGATTGTCAGCGTGCTTGGCGTGATCCGCTCGATTGCCGAACAGACCAACTTGCTCGCCCTCAACGCCGCCATTGAGGCCGCGCGGGCAGGGGAGGCCGGTCGTGGTTTTGCCGTGGTCGCTGACGAAGTACGGGCGCTGGCCAGCCGCACCCAGCAAAGCACCCAGGAGATCCAGGGCATGATCGACCGCCTGCAAAAAGGCACCGAAGCCGCCGTGGAGTCCATGCGCCGTTCCAGTGACGCCGGTGACGGCACATCGGCCCAGGCCAACGAAGCCGGAGCGTCCCTGGACACCATGGCGCAGCTGATCGGCACCATCAACTCGATGAACGCGCAGATCGCCAGCGCGGCGGAAGAACAAACCGCCGTGGCCGAAGAGATCAACCGCAGCGTGCATCAGATCGCGGTGGCGGTTGACTGCGTGGCCGATGAAACCCAACAGGGTGCCCAGACCTCCCGCAGCCTGGCGGACCTGGGGCAGCGGTTGGGTCAGTTGGTGGGGCAGTTCAGGATTTGATTGCAGGCTTTCGCCCATCGGCAACGTCCTGTTGCCGATGGGGTTGGCTGGATTGATCGATCAGGTCAACAGCGCCAAACGTTCCACCGTCTCCGGAAACTTCGACACCAGCCGAATCAAGGTTGCCGCCTGAGCATTGGGTGTGGCCCGGCCTTGCTCCCAATTTTCCAGGGTCCGGGTGTTGGTGCGCAGGTACATCGCAAACACCGAGCGCGACAGATTGAGTTGTTGACGCACAGCGACTACTTCGTCGGCAGTGAGCGGTGCCAGCTTGCTCAACTGCACCTTGTGGCTGCGCAGCGTTACCTTGCCTTCTCGTTCATCTGCCAGCGCGTCGAAGCCTTCGACCAGTTCGGAAAAGATGTCACGTTTCATAAGATTTTCTCGCTTTGATTTCCCTGTCCAGCAGGTGTTTGAGCGCCGTTTTGTGTTGAGCGCTCAGGTCGTCCTGTTCGTGTTTGCCATAAAGGGTGAACAGCCAGAACTGCGTACCGCCCGACCACCAGTAATAGATGACTCGCAGGCCACCCCGTTTGCCCTTGTTGCGTCGCTCGTCGACAAAGCGCACCTTGCGTAACCCGCCGGTTCCCTCTATCACGTTGCCCGCTTGCGGGTTTCTCATCAACTCTTGTTGAAAGCCGTGAAATAACTCATCACTCAGATAATCCCTGCGGTGCCGCTCAAAGGCTGGCAATTCGATAAATAGAGCATCCATGTTCTGTACGTAGCCTGCGTATAGTTTGGTGGCCCATCTGCGGTGGGTCAAGTGACCCTGCTGTGGGATGTTTCCTAAAACGCAACCACGATACGAGCGACCCAGGCAGGGTGATGCCGGAAGGGGAGGCATCTCGACGAGGAAAATTCCCTTTGTGTGTCAGACAACAAATTAATACGCCAGAAACGCAAAACGGCGCCCTAAGGCGCCGTTTTGCTTGCTGCGTTTAACTAAGCAATCAACCCGCCATCACCGCATGCTGCACCAGGGTGAGCAACGGTTGTGGGTACACACCCAGGAAGAACGCCAGCAGGGCGATTGCCAGCAGCATCACGCCGCCTGCTTTCTGTTCCCAGTGCAACTCGGCGTCCACACGGCGCAGGTTTGGCTCGATCAGGTACAAGGTCACCATCACGCGCAGGTAGTAGAAAACGCCGATGGCGCTGCCCAGTACCAGGGAAGCAACCAACCACCATTCGTGCGCTTCAACACCGGTGGCCACGATGTAGAACTTGCCGATGAAGCCCGCAGTCAGCGGGATACCCGCCAGGGACAGCATCATCACGGTCAGTACGGCGGTCAGGTACGGACGGCGCCAGAACAGGCCGCGGTATTCGTACAGGGCGTCGGCGTCGCGGCCTTTGTAAGGTGAGGACATCAGCGTGATCACACCGAATGCACCCAGGCTTGTGATCACGTAGGTGACCAGGTACACGCCGATGGCTTCCATCGCCAGGCCCTTGCTCGCCACCAGGGCGATCAGCAGGTAACCGAAGTGCGCGATGGACGAATAACCCAGCAGACGCTTGAGGTTGTTCTGGGTCAGCGCCAGCAGGTTGCCGAACAGGATCGAGGCGATGGCGATGATGGTCAGCACGTTGCTGAGTACACCGGTGTTGGCCGCAGGAGAGATCTGGAACAGACGCACCATCACGGCAAACACGGCGACTTTCGACGCGGTAGCCAGGAAAGCAGCCACCGGCGCCGGGGCGCCTTCGTACACGTCCGGGGTCCACAGGTGGAACGGCACCAGCGACAGCTTGAACGCCAGGCCGATCAGCATCATGGCCATGCCCAGTTGGGCAATTGGCGCAGGGCTGCCGGAGGCTGCCAGGGCGTGACCGATACCGCTGAAGCTCAGGCTGCCGGCTTCTGCGTAGAGCAGGGCCATACCGAACAACAGGAACGCCGAACCGGCAGCCGACAGCACCATGTACTTGATGCCGGCTTCCAGGGAGCGCTTGTTGAAGAAGGCATACGCTACCAGGCCGTAGACCGGGATCGACAGCAGTTCCAGGCCGATGAACAAGCCGGCCAGGTGCTGCGCGCTGACCAGCACGATACCACCGGCCGCAGCCAGCAGGATCAGCAGGTACAGCTCTTCGCGGTTGCCCGGGTAGCCGGTGCCGCCTTCGCCGAGGTAGGCGTGGGCAAGCGTGACGCAGGCCAGGGTGGCAACCAGGATCAGCGCGATATACAGCAGCGCGAAGTCATCGACCATCATCAGCGGGGTCACGGCCAGTGGCGCGACCTTGAGTGCCGGGATAATCGACAGCAGGGCCAGGTTCAAGCCCGCACAGGACAGCAGGAACGTTTGCGAGTGATTGCGGCGCCAGGCGATCGCCAGCATCACCACCACGATGGTGAGGCTGGTGATCAGCAGCGGCGCAAGCGCGATAAAGTGTTGGATCGTGAATTCCATAGCGCTCTTACCGGGCCGAAGCGAGTTGAGAGAAGGCGGTGCCGAACCACTGCTGCACGCCATGCATCGTTGCGGCAGAAGTATCCAGGAACGGTTGCGGGTACACGCCGATAAACACCAGCAGTACCGCAAGGCCGAGCACCATGATCAGTTCGCGACCGTCCATGCCGTGCAACACGGTGTCGGACTTGGCCGGACCGAAGTATGCGCGGTGGATCATGATCAGCGAGTAGACCGAACCGAACACCAGGCCAGACGTAGCGATCGCACTGACCCACGGCGTATGCACGAAGGCACCCATCAGGATCAGGAACTCGCCGATGAAGTTACCGGTACCCGGCAAGCCCAGGGATGCGGCGGCGAAGAACAGGCTGATGGCCGGCAGGTAGGCGATACGTGACCACACGCCACCCATCTCGCGCATGTCACGAGTGTGCAGGCGCTCGTACAGTTGGCCGCTGAGGATAAACAGTGCCGCTGCCGACACACCGTGAGCCAGCATCTGGATCACGGCGCCTTGCAGTGCCAGTTGGCTGCCGGAGTAGATGCCGATCAGTACGAAGCCCATGTGGGAAACGGACGAGAAGGCAATCAGACGCTTGATGTCGGTTTGGGCGAAGGCCAGGAACGCACCGTAGAAGATCCCGATCAGACCAAGGGTCATGGCGATCGGCGCGAACTCGGCCGAGGCATTCGGGAACAGCGGCAGGGCGAAACGCAGCAGGCCGTAGGCCGCCGTCTTCAACAGGATACCGGCCAGGTCGACGGAACCTGCAGTCGGCGCCTGGGCGTGAGCGTCAGGCAACCAGGAGTGGAACGGCACCACCGGCAGCTTCACCGCGAACGCGATGAAGAAGCCCAGCATCAGGATGTACTCGGTGGTCAGGGACATCTTGGTTTTCAACAGGTCGGCGTAGTTGAACGTGATCACGCCCGTGCTGTTGAAGTTGACCAGTACCAGGCCCAGGATCGCCACCAACATGATCAGGCCGGAAGCCTGGGTGAAGATGAAGAACTTGGTCGCCGCGTAGATCCGGGTTTTCTTGCCGTCCGAAGAACTGTGACCCCAGAGCGCGATGAGGAAGTACATCGGCACCAGCATCATTTCCCAGAAGAAGAAGAACATGAACAGGTCGAGGGCGAGGAACACGCCGACAACGCCGCCCAGGATCCACATCAGGTTCAGGTGGAAGAAGCCCACGTGACGCTGGATCTCTTTCCAGGAGCAGAGTACCGAGAGGATACCCAGCAGGCCGGTCAGCAGGATCATCAACAGCGACAGGCCGTCGAGGGCCAGGTGCACGTTGATGCCGAAGCGCTGGATCCACACGTGCTTGAATTCAAGCGCGAAGGTGGGATCGACACCCGGTGCCGGAGCAAATGAATAGTCACCGTGGGCCCACAGCCAGAGGCCGAGCGCGAGTTCCAGGGACATGGTCAGCAACGCAATCCAGCGGGGGAGGGTGGCGCCGAAGCGTTCACCCATCCAGCAGAGCAGGCCGCCGATAAAGGGGATCAGGATTAGCCAGGGCAGAATCATGACGGGCTCGTTTCCTTTCGCAAGTTCGCAAAGTTCGCAATGTGCATAGTCAGACCGCGACCACGATGATGGCGCCGATTACCAGGACGGCACCGGCCGCCATGGAAGCTGCATACCAGCGCAATTGGCCGGTCTCGCTGCGGCTCAGGGCGGTGTGACCGGCCTTGGCGGCACGCGGGATCAAACCGATGGTCTGGTCGAGCGGGTCTTTGCGCAGTACGTGGCTGATCGCAAGGTACGGCTTGACGAACAGTTTGTCGTAGATCCAGTCGAAGCCCCAGGCAGCGAACCACCAGGCCGAAAGGAAGCGGCCAATGCCACTGTTGGCGATGGCGGTGACGAAGCGGCGCTTGCCGAGGAACAGCAGGGCCGCCAGCAGGATACCCGCGATGGCGATGGCGCCCGAGGCGATTTCCAGGCTGTGCTTGGCTGCACCACCGGCATGGCCGGCGCTTTCCGGCAAAACACCGGCCAGTGGCGGGGTGATCATGGCGCCGACGAAGGTCGACAGGATGATCAGCACCGACAGTGGCAGCCAGTGGGAAATGCCATGGCCTGCGTGGGCTTCAGTCTTGGCTTCACCGTGGAACGTGATGAAGATCAGGCGGAAGGTGTACAGCGAGGTCATGAACGCACCTACCAGGCCGGCGTACAGCAGGCCGTGGTTACCGCTGGCAAAGGCTTCCCAGAGGATTTCGTCTTTCGAGTAGAAACCTGCGGTCACCAGTGGCAGGGCCGACAAGGCCGCGCCGCCGACGATGAAGCTGGCGTAGGCCAACGGCAGTTTCTTCCACAGGCCGCCCATCTTGAAGATGTTCTGCTCGTGGTGGCAGGCAACGATCACCGCACCGGAAGCAAGGAACAGCAGGGCCTTGAAGAAGGCGTGGGTCATCAGGTGGAAGATCGCGCCGTCCCAGGCGCCAACGCCCAGGGCCAGGAACATGTAGCCGATCTGGCTCATGGTCGAGTAGGCGAGGATACGCTTGATGTCGGTCTGAACCAGGGCAGCAAAACCTGCCAGTACCAGGGTCACGCCACCCACCAGGCCCACCAGATGCAGAATCTCCGGTGCCAGGGTGAACAGGCCGTGGGTACGGGCAATCAGGTAGACACCGGCGGTTACCATGGTCGCGGCGTGGATCAGTGCCGAAACCGGGGTAGGACCGGCCATCGCATCCGCCAGCCAGGTTTGCAGCGGCAGTTGCGCGGATTTACCGACAGCGCCACCCAGCAGCATCAGGGTCGCCAGGGTGATCCAGAAGTCGCCGACCTGGAATTTCTGCGGTGCCAGCACCAGCAGTTCCTGGATGTTCAGCGTGCCCACCTGTTGGAACAGGATGAACAGGCCGATGGCCATGAACACGTCACCGATCCGGGTCACGATAAAGGCTTTGAGTGCGGCGTTACCGTTGTTGCGGTTGCTGTAGTAGAAACCGATCAACAGGTACGAGCACAGGCCCACGCCTTCCCAGCCGAAGTACAGGAACAACAGGTTATCGCCCAGCACCAGGAACAGCATGCTGGCGATAAACAGGTTGGTGTAGGCGAAGAAGCGCGAGTAACCGGCTTCACCGCGCATGTACCAGGACGCGAACAGGTGGATCAGGAAGCCCACACCCACCACCACGCCGAGCATGGTGATCGACAGGCCGTCGACGTAGAGGGCGAAGTTGGGCTTGAAGCCCTCCACCGACATCCACTGCCACAACACCAGGGTGTAGTGACCGCCTTCAGGCGGTGCGACGTTGAATTGCCAGATGACGTAGGCGGCGACAATTGCCGACAGGCCAATGGAACCTACGCCGACCAGGGCCGAGAGGTTTTCCGACCAGCGTCCACGGGAGAACGACAGCAGCAGGAAACCGATCAGGGGAAATACGAAAGTCAGAAAGATCATGTTCATCCGCGCATCTCACTGGCAGCGTCGATATCAAGCGTGTGGAAGCGACGATACAGTTGCAGCAGGATCGCCAGGCCAATACTGGCCTCGGCGGCTGCCAGGCTGATCACCAGGATGAACATCACTTGTCCATCCGGCTGGCCCCAACGGCTACCGGCCACGATGAACGCGAGTGCCGCGGCGTTCATCATGATTTCCAGGCTCATCAACACGAACAGAATGTTGCGGCGAACCATCAGGCCGACCAGGCCAAGGCAGAACAGGATGCCGGCGACCGCCAGACCATGCTCCAAAGGGATAGCAGGCATCGTCATTGCTCCTTGGCTTCGTTGCGGCCCAAGTGGAAGGCGGTGATGGCTGCAGCGAGCAGCAGCATCGAAGCCAGTTCGACCACCAGCAGGTACGGGCCGAACAGGCTGATGCCCACGGCTTTCGCGTCTACGGTGGTGTGGCCGATGGCCTGGCCGCTCTGGTGAGCGAACAGCACATACAGCAGTTCAGCCAGCAGCAGGGCTGCCAGGATCACCGGGCCGAGCCAGATGCCGGGCTTGAGCCAGAC
This sequence comes from Pseudomonas sp. G5001, assembly GCF_013385475.1. Taxonomy (NCBI): domain Bacteria; kingdom Pseudomonadati; phylum Pseudomonadota; class Gammaproteobacteria; order Pseudomonadales; family Pseudomonadaceae; genus Pseudomonas; species Pseudomonas sp. G5001. The sequence goes on along the minus strand of NZ_JACAPZ010000008.1, from coordinate 57,868 downwards.
GCGTTCCTGGGCGACAGACGCCGGCCCCAGGTTGAGCATCATCACCACAAACACGAACAGCACCATGATGGCGCCGGCGTAGGCGATCACTTCCAGTACACCGGCGAACGGTGCGCCGAGGCTGAAGAAGGTCATGGCCACGGCGATCAGCGAAATGATCAGGTAGAGCAGGGCGTGCACAGGGTTAGTGTTGGTGATCACGCGAAGCGTGGACACCACTGCAATACCCGATGCGAAATAGAAAGCGAATTCCATCTTTCTTCCTTAAGGCAGCAAGCTCTTCACGTTGATCGGCTCGGCTTCGTTTTGTGCGGCGCCTTTCGGCTTACCGGCAACGGCCATACCTGCAACACGATAGAAGTTGTAATCAGGGTTTTTACCGGGACCAGAGATCAGCAGATCTTCTTTCTCGTACACCAGGTCCTGACGTTTGAACTCGGCCATCTCGAAATCCGGTGTCAGCTGGATCGCGGTGGTCGGGCAAGCTTCCTCGCAGAGGCCGCAGAAAATGCAGCGCGAGAAGTTGATGCGGAAGAAGTCCGGGTACCAGCGACCGTCTTCGGTTTCAGCTTTCTGCAGCGAGATGCAACCCACCGGGCACGCCACGGCGCACAGGTTGCAGGCCACGCAGCGCTCTTCGCCGTCGGGGTCGCGGGTCAGGACAATGCGGCCGCGATAACGCGGCGGCAGGTACACCGCTTCTTCCGGGTATTGCAGGGTGTCGCGTTTGCGAAAGCCGTGACCGAACACCATCACCAGGCTTCGCAACTGGGTACCGGTACCCTTAACGATGTCGCCAATATATTTGAACATGGGTCAAATCCTCACTGAACCGCGCCCGCTGGCGTGTTCGACAACACAACGGCAGCAGTCACCAGCAAATTGATCAGGGTCAGCGGCAGGCAGAATCGCCAGCTGAAATCCATCACCTGGTCATACCGTGGACGCGGGATGGAAGCGCGCAGCAGGATGAACAGCATGATGAAGAACGCGGTCTTCAGGAAGAACCAGAAGAACGCCAGCTGCGGCAGGATGCCGAACGGACCGTGCCAGCCGCCGAAGAACAGCGTGACCAGCAGGGCCGAGATCAAGATGATGCCGATGTATTCACCAACGAAGAACATGCCCCATTTCATGCCGGCGTATTCAATGTGGTAACCGTCGGCCAGTTCCTGTTCCGCTTCCGGCTGGTCGAACGGGTGACGGTGAGTCACGGCGACGCCAGCGATGAAGAAGGTACAGAAGCCGAAGAACTGCGGAATGATGAACCACAGGTTCTGCGCCTGGTACTCGACGATGTCGCGCATGTTGAACGAGCCCACCTGCACCACGATGCCCATCAGCGCGAGGCCCATGAACACTTCGTAGGACACGGTCTGGGCCGAAGCCCGCAAGCTGCCCAGCAGGGCGAACTTGTTGTTGCTCGACCAACCGGCGAACAGCACCGCGTAGACCGACAGGCCGGCCATGGCGAAGAAGAACAGCAAGCCGATGTTCAGGTCCGCCACGCCCCAGGTCGGGGTGATCGGGATGATTGCGAAGGCAATCAGCAAGGCGCTCATGGCCACGACCGGTGCCAGGGTGAAGATCACCTTGTCGGCAAACGGCGGGGTCCAGTCTTCCTTGAAGAACATTTTCAGCATGTCGGCGGCGATCTGGAACATACCAAACGGGCCAACGCGGTTCGGACCGTAACGGTCCTGCCACCAGCCCAGCAGGCGACGTTCGACGAAGCTGAGCAGGGCGCCCGCCACGACCACGGCCAACAGGATCACGATGGCCTTGACCACCGCGATGATCACGTCGATCACTTCAGGGGTGAACCAGGTCATTGAGCTGCCTCCTGCAGACCGTCAACGGTAAGGCCGAAGATCGCCGGAGGAATCCCCGCGAGGCCTTTTGGCAATGCAACCAGGCCAGCACCCAACTCTTCGTCGATGCGCAGCGGCAGACGCAGGGTCTTGCCGGCGACGTTCACGCTGAGCAGGGCACCGTCGTTGACGCCCAGGCGGTCGGCTTCGGACTTGGCAACGGACACGTAGGCTTGAGGGATGCGCTCTTGTACCGGCGCGGCCTTGGAAGAGGTTTCTTCGCTGCCGAACAGGTGGAAGAACGGCACAACCTGCCAGGTACCCTGGGCCGGGTTGAACGGACGCGGAACACTGGTGAACCAGTTCAGCGAGTCGCCGGTGCTTTCGATCAGGCGGGTGCCCGGGTCGCCAGCGCGGATGTGACCACCGACTTCGTCCTGGAACTTGTTCCAGGCTTGCGGCGAGTTCCAGCCCGGCGACCAGGCAAATGGCACCTGCTGACGTGGCTCGACCGAACCCGAGTAACCTTCCATGGAGAAGGCGAACGCGGTGTCGATGTCTTGTGGCGTACGTGGCTCATGCACGCTGATGTCAGCACGCATGGCGGTACGGCCGGAGTAACGCAGCGGTTCACGGGCGAGTTTCATGCCCTTGATGCGGAACGCGGCGGACGGTGCAGCGTCGACGATGCGTGCCAGTTGCGGTGCAGCGGCAGCGGCGGCAGCGGTCACGTGGTCGAGCTGGGTCCAGTCGATCGGCTGGTTCAGCAGGGTGGCGCGCAGGGCATGCAGCCAGCGCCAGCCTTCGTGAACCAGGATGCTGGCGTCCATGTACTTCGGATCGAACACCTGGAAGAAGCGCTGGGCGCGGCCTTCCTGGCTGACCAGGGTACCGTCGCCTTCAGCAAAGCTGGCGGCGGGCAGTACCAGGTGGGCACGGTCGCTGGTGGCGGTTTTCTGGTGGTCGGCAACGATCACCACTTTGGCCGCGTTCAGCGCTGCGTCGACCTTGGCCGAATCAGTGCGGGTGTACAGGTCGTTTTCCAGCACCACGATCGCATCGGCGCTGCCGTCGGTCACGGCTTGCAGGGCGGCGTCCAGGGACTCGCCACCGAGCATGGCCAGGCCAAGGCTGTTGGCTTCCGGCACGATCAGGCTGATGGAACCGTTCTTCTCGCGCAGCTTCAAGGCTTTGGCAATGTTGGCAGCGGCTTCGATCAGCGCCTTGGAACCCAACGAGGTACCGGCAATGATCAGAGGACGCTTGGCGGCCAGCAGGGCGTCGGCGATGCGCTGGGCCAGTTCAACGGCTTCAGCGTCCAGGCCTTCAACGGCAGGCGCGCTGGCGTCGAGGGCGTGGGCCACGGCGAAACCGATGCGGGCCAGGTCGTCAGGCGCGGCGTGTACGCATTCTTCTGCGATGTCGTCGAGCTTGGTGGCGGTCAGACTGGCGATAAACAGCGGGTTCAGCGCGTGCTGGCCGATGTTTTTCACCGCAGCGTCGAGCCATGGCTGGACGCGCATGGCGTCGGCCATGTCTTCGGCCTTGCCTTTTACCGACTGGCGCAGGGACAGGGCGACACGGGCAGCGGTCTGGGTCAGGTCTTCACCGAGGACGAAGATCGCGTCATGGTCTTCGATGTCGCGCATGTTCGGAACCGGCAGCGGGCTGTCGTTCAAGACTTGCAGCACCAGGCGGATGCGCTCCAGTTCACCGGCTTCGATACCCGAGTAGAAGTGCTCGGCACCCACCAGTTCGCGCAACGCGTAGTTGCTTTCGAGGCTGGCGCGGGGCGAACCGATTCCGACGATGTTGCGACCGCGCAGCAGGTCAGCGGCTTTATCCAGTGCTTCGTCGAGGCTCAGCTTGGCGCCGTCGGCCAGCAGTGGCTGACGCGGGCGGTCTTCGCGGTTGACGTAGCCGTAGCCGAAACGGCCACGGTCGCACAGGAAGTACTGGTTGACCGAACCGTTGAAGCGGTTTTCGATCCGACGCAGTTCGCCGTAGCGTTCGCCCGGGGAGATGTTGCAACCGCTGGAGCAGCCATGGCAGATGCTCGGCGAGAACTGCATGTCCCACTTGCGGTTGTAGCGCTCGGAGTGAGTCTTGTCGGTGAACACACCGGTCGGGCAGACCTCGGTGAGGTTGCCGGAGAATTCGCTTTCCAGGGTGCCGTCTTCAACGCGACCGAAGTACACGTTGTCGTGGGCGCCAAACACACCGAGGTCGGTACCGCCGGCGTAGTCCTTATAGAAGCGCACGCAGCGGTAGCAAGCGATGCAGCGGTTCATCTCGTGGGAAATGAACGGGCCCAGTTGCTGGTTCTGGTGGGTACGCTTGGTGAAGCGATACCGGCGTTCGTTGTGGCCGGTCATCACGGTCATGTCTTGCAGGTGGCAGTGACCGCCTTCCTCACACACAGGGCAGTCGTGCGGGTGGTTGGTCATCAGCCATTCGACGACGCTGGCGCGAAACACTTTCGCTTCTTCGTCTTCGATGGAGATCCAGCTGCCGTCGGTGGCAGGGGTCATGCAGGACATGACGATACGACCACGGGTGTCGTTCTCGTCGGTGTACTGCTTGACCGCGCACTGGCGGCAAGCGCCAACGCTGCCAAGGGCGGGGTGCCAGCAGAAATATGGAATGTCGAGGCCTAGCGACAGACACGCCTGTAACAGGTTGTCTGCCCCATCGACTTCGAGCTCTTTGCCGTCTACGTGGATAGTGGCCATGGTTCAAAGTTCTTCGTTGGCCCGGTGTCAGCGGGCGTGGCTAATGGAATCTTGTTATTCATGTGCATCAACACAGCCTTGAAGGCGTCAGCACATGAGAAAGCGAAGGGCACGGACCCTTCGCCTTTTTAAGCGTTACGCGCCGACTACGATCGGCCTTGCCAGAGGCGGGACGGCGGCGCTGGTAGGCGCGATGCCGGCTTCGAACTCCGAGCGGAAGTATTTGATCGCGCTGCCCAATGGCTCCACGGCGCCCGGTGCGTGAGCACAGAAGGTCTTGCCTGGGCCGAGGAAACCGACCAGACCCAGCAGGGTCTCGATGTCGCCCTCGCGGCCTTCGCCGTTTTCCAGGGCCATCAGCAGCTTGACGCTCCATGGCAAACCGTCGCGGCACGGGGTGCAGAAGCCACAGGATTCGCGGGAGAAGAATTGCTCCATGTTGCGCAGCAACGACACCATGTTCACGGTGTTGTCCACGGCCATGGCCAGGCCGGTACCCATACGGGTGCCCACCTTGCCGATGCCGCCGGCGTACATTTGAGCGTCCAGGTGTTCTGGCAACAGGAAGCCGGTACCGGCGCCGCCTGGCTGCCAGGCCTTGAGGGTGTAGCCATCGCGCATGCCGCCGGCGTAGTCCTCGAACAGCTCGCGTGCGGTCACGCCGAAAGGCAGTTCCCACAGGCCCGGGTTCTTGACCTTGCCGGAGAAGCCCATGAGCTTGGTGCCCATGTCTTCGCTGCCTTCGCGGGCCAACGATTTGTACCACTCCACGCCGTCGCCGATGATTGCCGGCACGTTGCACAGGGTTTCAACGTTGTTCACGCAGGTCGGCTTGCCCCACACGCCCACGGCGGCAGGGAAGGGCGGCTTGGAACGCGGGTTGGCGCGGCGGCCTTCGAGGGAGTTGATCAGTGCGGTTTCTTCACCGCAGATATAACGCCCGGCGCCGGTGTGCACGAACAGTTCGAAGTCGAAACCCGAACCAAGGATGTTCTTGCCCAGCAGGCCAGCGGCCTTGGCTTCTTCCACGGCACGGTTCAGGTGCTTGGCGGCGGTGGTGTATTCGCCACGCAGGAAGATGTAGCCCCGGTAGGTTTTCAGGGCGCGAGCACTGATCAGCATGCCTTCGATCAGCAGATGGGGCAGTTGCTCCATCAGCATGCGGTCTTTCCAGGTGTTCGGCTCCATTTCATCCGCGTTGCACAGCAGGTAGCGGATGTTGATGGATTCGTCTTTGGGCATCAGGCCCCACTTGACACCCGTGGGGAAGCCTGCACCGCCGCGGCCCTTAAGGCCTGCGTCTTTCACGGTCTGGACGATGTCGTCCTGGGCCATGTCGGCAAAGGCTTTGCGCGCGGCCGCGTAACCGTTCTTGGCCTGGTACTCGTCAAGCCATACAGGCTCGCCGTCGTCACGCAGGCGCCAGGTCAGCGGGTGAGTCTCGGCCGACCGCTTGATGCGGTTGGCAGGACCGAAGGAAGTCAGGGTCATGGGTAGCCCTCGAGCAATTGGGTGACGCCAGCAGGCTGCACGTCGCCGAATGTGTCGTCGTCGATCATCAACGCCGGCGCCTTGTCACAGTTGCCCAGGCAGCACACCGGCAGCAGCGTGAAGCGCCCGTCCGGAGTGGTTTGGCCCAGGCCGATGCCCAGCTTGCTCTGGATCTCGCTGACCACGGACTCGTGGCCACCGATGTAGCAGACCATGCTGTCGCACACGCGAATGATGTGGCGGCCGACCGGCTGGCGGAAGATCTGGCTGTAGAACGTCGCCACGCCTTCAACGTCGCTGGCGGGGATGCCGAGGATCTCGCCGATGGCGTAGAGGGCGCCGTCCGGCACCCAGCCACGTTCCTTCTGGACGATCTTCAAGGCTTCGATCGACGCCGCGCGCGGGTCTTCATAGTGATGCAGCTCGTGCTCGATGGCCGAGCGCTCGGTTTCACTCAAGGTGAAACGGTCTGTCTGGATAAGCGTGCTATTCATGCTTAGCGGTCCACGTCGGCCATAACGAAATCGATACTACCCAGGTACGCAATCAAGTCCGCGACCATTTCACCTTTGATCACCGAAGGGATCTGCTGCAGGTGCGGGAAGCTTGGCGTACGAATCCGGGTGCGGTAGCTCATGGTGCCGCCATCGCTCGTCAGGTAATAACTGTTGATACCCTTGGTCGCTTCGATCATCTGGAAGGATTCGTTGGCCGGCATTACCGGGCCCCACGAAACTTGCAGGAAGTGCGTGATCAGGGTTTCGATGTGTTGCAGCGTGCGCTCTTTCGGCGGCGGCGTGGTCAGCGGGTGATCCGCCTTGTACGGGCCTTCCGGCATGTTGCGCATGCACTGTTCGATGATCTTCAGGCTCTGGCGCATTTCTTCGACGCGCACGATGCAGCGGTCGTAGGCATCGCCGTTGGCCGCCAGCGGCACTTCGAATTCGAAGTTCTGGTAGCCGGAGTACGGGCGTGCTTTACGCAGGTCGAAATCGCAACCGGTGGAACGCAGGCCAGCACCGGTGACGCCCCATTCCAGGGCCTCTTTGGTGTTGTACTGGGCGACGCCGATGGTCCGGCCCTTGAGGATGCTGTTGTCCAGGGCGGCTTTCTGGTATTCGTCCAGACGCTTGGGCATCCAGTCGATGAATTCCTTGACCAGGCGTTCCCAGCCACGCGGCAGGTCGTGGGCGACGCCGCCGATGCGGTACCAGGCCGGGTGCAGGCGGAAACCGGTGATGGCTTCGATGACCTTGTACGCACGCTGACGGTCGGTGAAGGTGAAGAACACCGGGGTCATGGCGCCGACGTCCTGGATATAGGTACCCAGGAACAGCAGGTGGCTGGTGATCCGGAAGAACTCGGCCATCATGATGCGGATGGTGTCGACCTTGTCCGGCACCTTGATGCCGGCCAGCTTCTCGACCGAGAGCACGTACGGCAGGTTGTTCATCACGCCGCCGAGGTAGTCGATACGGTCGGTGTACGGGATGAAGCTGTGCCACGACTGACGCTCGGCCATCTTCTCGGCACCACGGTGGTGGTAGCCGATGTCCGGTACGCAGTCGACGATTTCTTCGCCGTCCAGTTGCAGGATGATGCGGAAGGCACCGTGAGCCGAAGGGTGGTTCGGGCCCAGGTTGAGGAACATGTAGTCCTCGTTGGTGCCGGAGCGCTTCATGCCCCAGTCTTCCGGACGGAAGCGCGCAGCCTCTTCTTCAAGCTGTTGCTTGGCGAGGGTCAGGCTGAATGGATCGAATTCGGTGGCGCGGGCAGGGAAGTCCTTGCGCAGCGGGTGACCTTCCCAGGTCGGCGGCATCATGATGCGCGACAGGTGCGGGTGGCCCGGGAAATCGATGCCGAACATGTCCCACACTTCACGCTCGTACCAGTTGGCGTTGGGCCAGATACCGGTCACGGTCGGAACGCTCAGGTCGCTCTCGGAGAGGGCCACCTTGATCATCACGTCGCTGTTACGTTCAAGCGACATCAAGTGGTAAAACACGGTGAAGTCGGCGCCGCTCGGCAGCCCCTGGCGCTTGGTGCGCAGGCGCTCGTCCACGCCATGCAGGTCATAGAGCATGACGTACGGCTTGGGCAGGTTGCGCAGGAAGCTCAGGACTTCGACGAGCCTGGCACGCGCCACCCACAGCACCGGCATGCCGGTGCGTGTGGCCTGGGCGGTGAAGGCGTCAGGGCCAAAACGGTTGTTGAGTTCGACGACCACATCCTGGTCGTCTGCCTTATAAGGCGGGATGTACAGAGCACTGCCTGTAGTCATGGTTTTTTATCGCTTTCGGTCAACGTAAAGAATGAAGCCAGGTTTTCGTTCTATAAAAGAAGCGGTTCTGGATCAGACTTCGTCGGGGCTGCGCAGGTTGGTTACCTGAATACGCTGTTCGCGGCGCTGTTCCTTTTGTGACGGCATCTCGGCGCGGTATACGCCTTGATCTCCGACAACCCAGGAAAGTGGGCGACGCTCCTTGCCAATCGATTCCTGCAACAGCATCAAGCCTTGCAGAAATGCTTCAGGGCGGGGCGGGCAGCCAGGCACGTAGACGTCCACGGGCAGGAACTTGTCCACCCCCTGAACCACGGAGTAGATGTCGTACATGCCACCGGAGTTGGCGCACGAACCCATGGAGATAACCCACTTTGGCTCGAGCATTTGCTCGTAGAGACGCTGAATGATCGGCGCCATCTTGATAAAGCAGGTACCGGCGATAACCATGAAATCCGCCTGACGCGGCGATGCCCGGATAACTTCGGCGCCAAAGCGCGCGATGTCGTGGGGCGCCGTGAAGGCGGTGGTCATTTCCACGTAGCAGCAGGACAGACCGAAGTTGTACGGCCACAGGGAGTTCTTACGTCCCCAGTTGACCGCGCCACTCAGCACGTCTTCCAGCTTGCCCATGTAGATGTTTTTGTGGACTTGGTCTTCTAACGGGTCGGAAACGGTTTCCCGTTCGCCGATTGGGTACTGCTCGTTAGGAGCATCCGGGTCGATCCTGGTGAGATTGTATTGCATCGCCAAAGCCTCATTGTTTCAGCTTCGCTTGCCGCTTGCGACGAGCTTCCGGAGCCCAGTCAAGGGCGCCCACTCGAAATAGGTAGACAAGGCCTGCCAACAGAATTGCTATGAAAACGAGGGCTTCGACGAATCCGGTCCAGCCGCTTTCGCGGACGGACACAGACCAGGCAAAGAGAAAAAGGGCTTCGATGTCGAAGATCACGAAGAGCATCGCGACCAGATAGAATTTGGCTGAGAGCCGCAAGCGGGCGCCACCTGTAGGTAGCATGCCGGACTCGAACGGTTCGTTTTTGCTGCGGCCCCAGGCTTTTGACCCGAGGAGGCTGGAGACGCCAAGCATGAAGGCGCAAAGGCCGACTACACCGAGGAGGAAAATGGCAAAGCCCCAGTTGTGGGCCATGAGTCCTGTCGCTTCGGTCATGCTGGAAATCCTTAACAGAGAGCAAAGGTCTCTGAGCTCGAAAAAGTAACGATGCAGTGACGATATGTCGCAGCGCAATCAATCGCGGTGATTTTATGGCTAAACACCGGGCAAGTAAAATTCCTATAGCGAAATTATTCGATGGAATAAGCACATAGTGCACCTTCTTGGGGCTGTAGCCCTTGTGCTGCGGGCATTAGCGGGCTTTTCACGAATTGTGTTTTGTTTAACCGGTAAAGAAGTTTTCATGCTCTAAATGATAATGAATATTGTTTGCGTGGGGTTTAAGCGAATGTTTCTCGTGTGGCGGGGGAAGTTGCCGTTACTTGCTAGATTGTCGCTTAGTTGCTGACGGAGATCTTTTAACCGATCTGGTTGATGCAGATACCGCTCTAGATCAATGTTTTGCACAAATTTTCAGAATGCACACATTCCCCTTGTGGGAGCGGGCTTGCTCGCGAATGCAGTGGGTCAGCCAATGAATCTGTTGACTGATACACCGCATTCGCGAGCAAGCCCGCTCCCACATTTTGATCTGTGTTGTGTCAGGCAGGGTTTCATCAGCGCAAAAAAAACGCCCCGAACCAGTCGGGGCGTGATTGCTGTGCGGCACTGCGGTTAGGTCTTCCGTGGGGCCGCAGTGGCCGTGTACTCAGTACTTAGTGGAACTGCTCTTCTTCGGTCGAACCGGTCAGCGCAGTCACGGACGAGGTGCCGCCCTGGATCACGGTGGTCATGTCGTCGAAGTAGCCGGTGCCCACTTCCTGCTGGTGCGCCACAAAGGTGTAACCCTTGGCAGCATCAGCGAACTCTTGTTCCTGCAGCTTCACGTAGGCAGTCATGTCGTTGCGGGCGTAGTCGTGTGCCAGGTTGAACATGCTGTGCCACATGTTGTGAATGCCGGCCAGGGTGATGAATTGGTGCTTGTAGCCCATGGCAGACAGTTCACGCTGGAACTTGGCGATGGTCGCGTCGTCCAGGTTCTTCTTCCAGTTGAAGGAAGGCGAGCAGTTGTAGGACAGCAGTTGATCCGGGTATTCCTTCTTGATGGCTTCGGCAAAGCGGCGAGCTTCGTCCAGGTCCGGCTTGGCGGTTTCGCACCAGATCAGGTCGGCGTACGGCGCGTAGGCCAGGCCACGAGCGATCGCCTGGTCGAGACCGGCGCGCACTTTATAGAAACCTTCCTGGGTACGTTCGCCAGTCACGAACGGCTGGTCGTACGGGTCGCAATCCGAGGTCAGCAAATCAGCCGCGTTGGCATCGGTACGGGCCAGGATGATGGTCGGAGTGCCAGCAACGTCAGCAGCCAGACGAGCAGCCGTCAGCTTTTGAACAGCTTCCTGGGTTGGAACCAGTACCTTGCCGCCCATGTGGCCGCATTTCTTCACCGAAGCCAGCTGGTCTTCGAAGTGAACGCCGGCAGCGCCTGCCTCGATCATGCTCTTCATCAGCTCGTAGGCGTTCAGTACGCCACCGAAACCGGCTTCAGCGTCTGCAACGATCGGTGCGAAGTAGTCGATGTAGCCTTCATCGCCCGGGCCTTTACCGGCTTTCCACTGGATCTGGTCGGCACGGCGGAACGAGTTGTTGATGCGCTTGACCACGGTTGGCACGGAGTCCACCGGGTACAGCGATTGGTCGGGGTACATGGATTCAGCGGAGTTGTTATCCGCTGCCACTTGCCAGCCAGACAGGTAGATCGCCTGGATACCGGCTTTGACCTGTTGAACCGCTTGGCCGCCAGTCAGGGCGCCCATGCAGTTGACGAAATCTTTTTCGGGACGGAAGGACGGCTTGGCACCCTGGGTGACCAGCTTCCACAGCTTCTCGGCGCCGAGTTTTGCAAAGGTGTGCTCAGGTTGAACCGAGCCACGCAGGCGGACGACGTCAGCAGCGGAATAAGCGCGGGTCACGCCTTTCCAGCGTGGGTTTTCAGCCCAGTCTTTTTCAAGGGCTGCAATTTGCTGTTCGCGTGTCAGTGCCATGGGGAAAAACCTCGTCGCATAGGTCTAGGTGGAAAATTCCATTTGCCAGCCACGTAATCAGTGCGTGGTTATGGCTGCTCGCTGACCAGAAGCTTAGGCGGTCAAGTCAGGCTTGGCGGGGAAGGCGACGGGATGAACGATAGGCTCAAGGGGGAGTTGAGCAGGTAAGGGCGAACTGCGAACAGTCTTCGGGCGTCGTGGGCCTTTGTACGATCCATCAGTGTGTTGCCGGGTTACCTGGTTAGCTTCCGTCCCTCGGGACAACTTCGTTCCAGTCGCAACCTCGTCAAACACACCTTGTGGGCGGTACAGACACGAATCGGCTCAGGTGGGTGGCTTTGAGCGACGATCCGAAGGCCCTTGCCAGGGCCCCTGATTAGCGGGAGCGAGGCCATCATGCCCATGCTTTTTTGGATCGTCAAATGTTTTGTAGTGCTTTTTTTCAAGCACTACATCTTTAGTCTAATACGACTCGCCAGTCAGTTTTTGGTGCTTCAGTTCAGCGTGTCGACTTTGACCCGCAATGTCAGGTCATCGCGCCCTTGAGTAGAGTAGCTGCGGGTTGTAGTGGTTTTGTCGGCCTGGGTCTGGCGGTTGATACCGGCCAGGGTGATCCACTCGCCCAGGCGTCCGCTGACAGTTGTGTCGGTACTTTGCACGTTCACTACATCGGGACGTTCCTGGCTCATGCGGTCACGATTGGTACTGATGCTCAGGTGAACGGTCTCGCCGGTGACGCTGGCCGTCACGTAGAAGCCCTGGGTTACGTTGCGATACTGGGTCTGGTTCTGTGGGCGGCCGTAGGCATCGGGCTGGGTGGTGGTGAGGGGCACGCTCTGGCCGATCTGGATCAGCGCGGGCACGCCTTCGCTGGCCTGGATCTGCTGGATCCCGCCGTCACGGCTTTCGGTGCTGTAGGTGATGACCTGTGTTTGATTGTTGCCGTTGCTCTGCTGGTTGTTTTCGTTGGTGTCGACGGTGATCAGCAGGCGCTTGGAAGGCGTGTCCAGTTGCGCGAGCAGGGCGCGCAGGCCCTGGATCTTGTCGGGCTCGGCGTTCACGATCAGTTGGTTGCCGTAGGCGCTGACGGTGCCGTCCTTGCCGATAAAGTTCTGCGCCACCGGCAGCAGGTCGGCGCTGGTGCGGTTGCTCAGGGGCACGACTTCGGTGGCGGCCATCACCGAGAAACTGGTGGCCAGGAGCAACAGGGTGAGCAGGGTGCGTAGGGACATGTCCGTTATCTCTGCGAGTCATTTAGGCTAGATATTGCCAGTTTGTCGGCCTGGCGGGGTGCAAGTTGAATCCTGGACGGCAAAAGGCCCTGGCATCGGGGGATGGCAGGGCCTTTTGAGGTGTTGCTGATGGCGCCTTCGCGAGCAAGCCCGCTCCCACATTTGACCTCATTCCAAAGGATGTACTGGATCGAATGTGGGAGCTGGCTTGCCTGCGAAGGGAGCGACTCGGTCTCGGATCAGCCCTCGCGCACCATATCAACGTGAGGAATCCCGACTTCCAAAAACTCATCGCTGACAATCTTGAAGCCCAGGCGCTCATAAAACGGCGCCGCATGGACCTGTGCACTGAGGATCTGCCGGGTCTGGCCGCGTTTCTCGGCCACGCCGATCACCGCTTCCATCAGCTTGTCGCCGACCTTCAGGCCGCGCCAGTCTTTGAGAACCGACACGCGGCCGATCTCGCCGGTAGGCAGCAGGCGTGCAGTACCGATGGGAAAGTCGCCTTCGAACGCCAGGAAATGCACGGCACTCGCGTCGTCTGCATCCCATTCCAGCTCCGGTGGAACCGATTGTTCAGCGATAAATACCGCTTCACGAATGCGCCGTATCTCGGCGATATCCTTTTGCCAGTCCGCGACACTTACGTGAATCTTATTCATCGGCAAACCCCAGGCTCCCTTGCTTGACCAGTTCCCACAGCAGGGCGCAGCCATCTTCATCCGCCAGCCATGGGCCGAGGTTGTCGATGTGCAGGGCGTCGGCGGCGCACACCAGCTTCAGCAGTTCCCGCAGCTTGCCCGGCAACAGGCGGCTCTGGCCGCTGGCGAACAGCAGCAGGTCGTCGTCGACTTCGGACCAGGCCAGGCGGGCGCTCGGGTTGCGGATCAGCACGGCGCCGTTTTCCAGGCTGCCCAGCAGGTCTTCTTCTTCCACTTCCGGGCCGGCGACCAGTTCCGGGTAGCGCGGCTCGGTCATGAACTGGCCGAACCAGGTCAGCAGCATGCGCTCGTCGCTCATGTGCTCGGCCAACAGGCTTTTCAGGCGGTCGAGGGCGTCGCCCTGGATCTGGTGCGGGTCGCTGACCGGCTGGGCATCGGCGTCGGTGTAGCGCTCTTCGTCAGTCAGGTACTGGCTGAGGAAGTCGGTGAAGTGGGTCAGCACTTCAGCGGCGCTCGGGGCGCGGAAGCCTACGGAGTAGGTCATGCAATCATCCACGGCCACACCGCAGTGGGCCAGGCGTGGCGGCAGGTAGAGCATGTCGCCCGGTTCCAGCACCCATTCGGCGGTTTCTTCGAATTCGGCGAGGATGCGCAGGTCCGCGTGTTGCAACAGCGGGCTTTCGGAGTTGCACATCTGGCCGATCTTCCAGTTGCGCTTGCCGGAACCTTGCAGCAGGAACACGTCGTAGTTGTCGAAGTGCGGGCCCACGCTGCCACCCGGGGCGGCGTAGCTGATCATCACATCGTCAATGCGCCAGCTTGGCAGGAAGCGGAAGTTTTCCAGCAGTTCGGCCACTTCCGGCACGAACTGGTCGACCGCCTGCACCAGCAGGGTCCACTCGCGCTCGGGCAGGGTGCTGAAGGCATCTTCGGCGAACGGGCCGCGGCGCAACTCCCACGGGCGTTCGCCGTGTTCGATGATCAGGCGCGACTCGACTTCTTCTTCCAGCGACAGGCCGGCCAGTTCGTCGGCGTCGATCGGGCTTTCGAAGTCAGGGATGGCCTGGCGGATCAGCAGGGGTTTTTTCTGCCAGTAGTCGCGCAGGAATTCCCGTGCCGTGATGCCGCCCAGAAGTTGAAGAGGAATGTCAGGATTCATGTGTAACCTATTGAAAAAAAGCACTTTTCAGACGGGAATAAAAACGCCCGGCGCTGCCGGGCGTCTCAAGGGGTCAAGCTTCTATCAGATGCGTTTGGCTTGAGCCACAGCGTTGCCGATGTAGTTGGCCGGGGTGAGCAGTTTCAGCTCGGCCTTGGCGGCGGCTGGCATGTCCAGGCCGTCAATGAAAGTTTGCAGCGCTTCGGAGGTGATGCCCTTGCCGCGGGTCAGCTCTTTGAGCTTCTCGTACGGGTTTTCGATGTTGTAGCGGCGCATCACGGTCTGGATCGGCTCGGCCAGGACTTCCCAGCAAGCGTCCAGGTCAGCGGCGATCTTCTGCTCGTTGAGCTCCAGTTTGCTGATGCCTTTGAGGCTGGCTTCGTACGCGATCACGCTGTGGGCGAAGCCCACGCCGAGGTTGCGCAGTACGGTGGAGTCGGTCAGGTCGCGCTGCCAGCGGGAGATTGGCAACTTGCTGGCCAGGTGCTGGAACAGGGCGTTGGCGATCCCGAGGTTGCCTTCGGAGTTTTCGAAGTCGATCGGGTTGACCTTGTGCGGCATGGTCGATGAACCGATTTCGCCGGCAATGGTGCGCTGCTTGAAGTAGCCCAGGGAGATGTAGCCCCAGATATCGCGATCGAAGTCGATCAGGATGGTGTTGAAGCGCGCAATCGCGTCGAACAGCTCGGCGATGTAGTCGTGGGGTTCGATTTGCGTGGTGTACGGGTTGAAACCCAGGCCCAGTTCGTCTTCGATGAAGGCGCGGGCGTTTTCTTCCCAGTCGATCTCAGGATAGGCTGACAGGTGGGCGTTGTAGTTGCCTACGGCGCCGTTGATCTTGCCCAGCAGTGGTACGGCTGCAACTTGAGCGATCTGGCGCTCCAGGCGGTACACCACGTTGGCCAGTTCTTTCCCCAGGGTGGTCGGCGAAGCCGGCTGGCCGTGGGTGCGCGACAGCATCGGAACGTCGGCGAAACGGATCGCCAGTTCGCGGATGGCGTCGGCAGTCTGGCGCATCAGTGGCAGCATCACGTCATCACGGCCTTCGCGCAGCATCAGGGCGTGGGACAGGTTGTTGATGTCCTCGCTGGTGCAGGCAAAGTGGATGAACTCGCTGACCTTGGCCAGTTCCGGCAGCTTGGCCGCTTGCTCTTTGAGCAGGTATTCGATGGCTTTAACGTCGTGGTTGGTGGTGCGCTCGATCTCTTTGACACGCTCGGCGTGCTCCAGAGCGAAGTTTTCCGCCAGGGCGTTCAGCACAGCGTTGGCTTCGGCAGAGAACGCCGGCACTTCGCTGATGCCAGGGTGAGCGGCCAGGCGCTGGAGCCAGCGCACTTCAACCAGAACACGAGCACGGATCAAGCCGTATTCGCTGAAAATAGGGCGCAGGGCCTGGGTTTTGCCGGCGTAGCGGCCGTCAACAGGGGAAACCGCAGTGAGCGAAGAAAGCTGCATGGGGTGTTCTCGGACAGTCGGGCAACGAAATGGGGCGCGTATCATACATGAAAAAATCCGCCGGTCCGTTGCCAACTGACCGGCGTATTACGCGTGGGGCTATAAAAAAATCGGTTGCTGCGACTTATTCGTTGCGCATCAACGGGTAAAGCTCTTTCAGCAATTTGCGTCGGCTGACCACCAACTGCCAGCGATGACCGCCCAATTGGCGCCATAACCGCGCCGAACGAATACCGGCCAACAGCAGGGCGCGGATTTTCGAGGCGTTGTTTGGTTGTTGCAGGTTGCGCATATCGCCGTGCACCTGGATCCGCTGGCGCAAGGTGCTCAGGGTGTCCTGGTACAGGGCGCCACAGGCTGCGATCACGTTTTCGTGGGCCGGGCCAAAATGCTCGACCTGGGACTGGATCTGCGGCAGGCGCTTGCCGATGGTGT
Source organism: Pseudomonas sp. G5001 (assembly GCF_013385475.1). Classification (NCBI taxonomy): domain Bacteria; kingdom Pseudomonadati; phylum Pseudomonadota; class Gammaproteobacteria; order Pseudomonadales; family Pseudomonadaceae; genus Pseudomonas; species Pseudomonas sp. G5001. The sequence goes on along the minus strand of NZ_JACAPZ010000008.1, from coordinate 41,454 downwards.
CCAGCAGGTCGTCGCGCTTGGCCAATTGACGCTCCAGGCCGAGCATCGACAGGGCGTAGCGCAGCGGCTCGCGCTGCAAGGTGCTTGGATCGCGCTCGAGGGCGCCGACCAGTGCGCGATAACCTTCGCGCAGGGCCAGGTCGTCGCCGCCGTACACTTCCAGGGTGTCCTTCGGGTCGCGGATCAGCAGGCTGCCGAGCATGCAGGTCAGGCCTGCCTCGGTGACCTGGCCGGTCTTGGCGATCTTGTCCACCAGCACCGCGGCGAGAAATACGCCGCCCAGTGCCGTCAGTTGCTCCTGGGTCGGGCTCATGCCTGGCTGCTCCAGGGTTCGGCAACTTCGATCACACCGCCCCCCAGGCAAATCTCTCCGTCATAGAACACTACCGATTGGCCCGGCGTTACGGCGCGCTGCGGGTCGTCGAAGGTGGCGCGATAGCCGGTGGCGGTTTTTTCCAGGGTGCAGGGCTGGTCGCTCTGGCGATAGCGCACTTTGGCCGTCAGGCGGCGCGGGCTGCTGAGGTCCACCGGGTTGACCCAGTAGATGTCCGAGGCCAGCAGCGCGCGGGAGAACAGCCATGGGTGGTCATTGCCTTGGCCCACGATCAGCTCGTTGTGCTCCAGGTCCTTGACCAGCACGTACCACGGCTCTTCGCCGGCGTCTTTCAGGCCGCCGATGCCCAGGCCCTGGCGCTGGCCGATGGTGTGGTACATCAAGCCGTGGTGACGGCCGATGATCTCGCCTTCGGTGGTCTTGATCTCGCCCGGTTGCGCCGGCAGGTACTGCTTGAGGAAGTCGCTGAAACGGCGTTCGCCGATAAAGCAGATCCCGGTGGAATCCTTCTTCTTGGCGGTGGCCAGGCCGTGTTTCTCGGCAATGGCGCGCACTTCGGGCTTTTCCAGCTCGCCCACCGGGAACAGGGTCTTGGCGATCTGTTCGCCGCCGACGGCGTGCAGGAAGTAGCTCTGGTCCTTGTTGGCGTCCAGGCCCTTGAGCAGCTCGGTGCGGCCATCGATGTCGCGACGGCGCACGTAGTGGCCAGTAGCAATCAGATCGGCACCGAGGATCATCGCGTAGTCGAGGAACGCCTTGAACTTGATCTCGCGGTTACACAGGATGTCCGGGTTCGGCGTGCGACCGGCCTTGTATTCGGCCAGGAAGTGCTCGAACACGTTGTCCCAGTACTCGGCGGCGAAGTTGGCGGTGTGCAGCTTGATGCCGATTTTGTCGCAGACGGCCTGGGCATCCGCCAAGTCGTCCATGGCGGTGCAATATTCCGTTCCATCGTCTTCTTCCCAGTTCTTCATGAACAGGCCTTCCACCTCATAACCCTGCTCCATGAGCAGAACGGCGGAAACGGAAGAATCCACGCCGCCGGACATACCGACGATGACGCGCTTCTTTTGTGTGTCAGAAGGGGCTGGATCACGCATAGGATTTCAACGGGAGTCTTTAAAAAGGACGCGATTCTAGCAGGCTCGCGTCTGCAAGGCTAAAGAGAAGGGCGGATCAATTCGAGGCTGTGGCGTTGGCCGGCCAGATAATCATCGATACAGCGGATAATCAGCTCGCTGCGCCAGTCTTCGCGCAGGGCCATCAATTCGTCACGGGTCAGCCAGCGGGCGCGCAGAATACCGTCGTCCAGTGGGTAGTCCGGGTGGTGTTGCAGGGCCTTGGCGATGAAGCATACGCGCTGATAGGTCACGCCATTGCTGGGAGCGGTGTACAGGTAAATCCCGACAATCCCGGTGGCTTCGACGTCCCAGCCGGTCTCTTCGAGGGTTTCGCGTACGGCGGCTTCGGTCAGGGTTTCGTTCGGGTCGAGGTGGCCGGCGGGCTGGTTGAGCACGGCGCGGCCGCCCTTGAGTTCTTCGACCATCAGGAAGCGGCCGTTGTCTTCGACGATGGTGGCGACGGTGATGTGGGGGAGCCAGGTCATAAAGTGCCTCGATTCAAGGTGTAACGCTGTCTTCAGGCGCGATTGCATTCAGTGTGGGAGCGGGCTTGCTCGCGAATACGGCGTGTCAGTTAAAGACGTATTGACTGATCCACCGCATTCGCGAGCAAGCCCGCTCCCACATTTTGATTGGGTTTCTTCAATAAAAGCGCCATGTCCAGAAACAGAAACCCCGGCACAGGGCCGGGGCTTCTTTGCATCCTTACAACCTTACACCAGCGCAGCGATTGCCGCGTTGAGGGTGGCGCTTGGGCGCATGGCCTTGCTGGTCAGCTCGGCGTTCGGTGCGTAGTAGCCACCGATGTCCACTGGCTTGCCCTGGACAGCGTTGAGCTCGGCAACGATGGTTGCCTCATTCGCGGTCAGGGTCTTGGCCAGTTCGCCAAACTGCGCTTGCAGTGCAGTGTCTTCGGTCTGGGCCGCCAGGGCTTGAGCCCAGTACAGCGCCAGGTAGAAGTGGCTGCCGCGGTTGTCGATGTTGCCGACTTTGCGCGATGGCGACTTGTTGTTGTCGAGGAACTGGCCGGTGGCCTGGTCCAGGGTCTTGGACAGTACCAGGGCTTTCGGGTTGTTGTACGTCACACCCAAATGCTCGAGGGATGCGGCCAGGGCGAGGAACTCGCCCAGGGAATCCCAGCGCAGGAAGTTCTCTTCAACCAGTTGCTGCACATGCTTCGGAGCCGAGCCGCCAGCGCCGGTTTCGAACAGGCCGCCACCGTTCATCAGCGGCACGATCGACAGCATCTTGGCGCTGGTGCCCAGTTCCATGATCGGGAACAGGTCGGTCAGGTAGTCGCGCAGAACGTTGCCGGTCACCGAGATGGTGTCCAGGCCCTTGCGGGTGCGTTCCAGGGTGAACTTCATCGCGTCGACCGGCGACATGATGCGGATGTCCAGGCCTTCGGTGTTGTGGTCTTTCAGGTAAGCCTGAACTTTCTCGACCACGACGCCGTCGTGCGCGCGCTGTGGGTCCAGCCAGAAGATGGCCGGGGTGTTGCTGGCGCGGGCGCGGTTGACGGCCAGTTTGACCCAGTCCTGGATCGGCGCGTCTTTGGTCTGGCACATGCGGAAGATGTCGCCGGCTTCAACAGCCTGTTCCATCAGCAGGTTGCCCTTGCTGTCGGTGACGCGGACTACGCCGTCAGCCTTGATCTGGAAGGTCTTGTCGTGGGAACCGTACTCTTCGGCTTTTTTCGCCATCAGGCCAACGTTTGGCACGCTGCCCATGGTGGTTGGGTCGAAGGCGCCATTGGCCTTGCAGTCTTCGATCACTGCCTGGTAGATAGTGGCGTAGCAGCGATCCGGGATCACAGCCTTGGTGTCGTGCAGCTGGCCGTCGGTGCCCCACATCTTGCCGGAGTCACGGATCATGGCAGGCATCGATGCGTCGACGATGACGTCGCTCGGCACGTGCAGGTTGGTGATGCCTTTGTCGGAGTTGACCATCGCCAGGGAAGGGCGAGCAGCGTATACCGCCTGGATGTCGGCTTCGATCTGCGCTTGCTGATCGGCCGGCAGGGCCTTGATGCGAGCGTACAGGTCGCCGATGCCGTTGTTCAGGTTGAAGCCGATCTGCTCCAGCACCACAGCGTGCTTGGCCAGTGCGTCTTTATAGAACTCGGCAACGATCTGGCCGAACATGATCGGGTCGGAAACCTTCATCATGGTGGCTTTCAGGTGAACCGACAGCAGCACGCCTTGTTTCTTGGCGTCTTCGATTTCAGCGGCGATGAAGCTGCGCAGGGCTTTCTTGCTCAGCACGGCGGTGTCGATGATCTCGCCAGCTTGTACGCTGGTTTTTTCCTTCAGGACGGTAGCAGTACCGTCCTTGGCGATCAGTTCGATCTTGACGGCATCAGCGCCTTCGATCTGAACGGCTTTCTCGCTGCCGTAGAAGTCGCCGTTGCTCATGTGGGCAACGTGGGACTTGGAGTCGGCAGCCCAGGCACCCATTTTGTGCGGGTGCTTGCGAGCGTAGTTCTTGACCGACAGCGGGGCGCGGCGGTCGGAGTTGCCTTCGCGCAGTACCGGGTTCACGGCGCTGCCCTTGACCTTGTCGTAACGTGCACGGGTTTCTTTTTCCGCGTCGGTGGTTACGGTTTCCGGGTAGTCCGGCAGGGCGTAGCCCTGGGCCTGCAGTTCCTTGATCGCAGCTTGCAGCTGAGGGGTCGAGGCACTGATGTTCGGCAGCTTGATGATGTTGGCTTCAGGGGTAACGGCCAGGTCGCCCAGTTCGGCGAGGTGGTCCGGCACGGCCTTGGCGCCCAGTTGCTCGGGGAAGCTTGCGAGGATGCGCGCGGCCAGGGAAATGTCGCGGGTTTCCACGGCAATATCAGCGGAAGCGGTGAAGGCCTCTACGATAGGCAGCAGTGAATAGGTGGCGAGGGCTGGGGCTTCGTCGGTGAAGGTGTAGATGATCTTCGAGCGGGTGGGCATATTCGGATTAACTCTCTTCTTTGCTGAAAGCATGCGCAGAAACTCGAGATGCGCCGGGTAAAGCGCGTTCGTTCAAAGTCATCCATGAGCGAAATGTCGAAGTTTCTTCGCGGTGATGTTGGGTTGCATCAGTCGAGCGTCAAGCGGGTGAGCTACTGTAGTAGCTCGGCTTTTCTGGCGGAGGGCGTCTGTCTAGAGCGGTCGGCCGTCGTGACTCTTTGGTCAGCGGCGGCATTATACATAGGTCGCTATGCTTACGCCGAGCCTTCATACAAAAGGTGTGTCGTCCATTGGTCTAAAGGTCGCAGGCAGCGGGTTGCGCCTAAAGTCGCATGATGTGCTCAAGATTGGCGCTTTTCCCTTTGCTTTCAAGCTTGTAGGCCGCTAAATGTGCTGTTTTCGACGCAAATGTGCAGGGCCTGAGGTTTCAGTCCTCATTTATCTGGAGTAGGCTCGAACGCAGCCAGATGTTCAATCCATAGATGGAGTTCAGCATGGGATACAAGAAGATTCAGGTTCCGGCAGTCGGCGACAAAATCACCGTCAATGCAGACCATTCTCTCAATGTTCCTGACAACCCGATCATCCCCTTCATCGAGGGTGACGGTATTGGCGTCGACATCAGCCCGGTGATGATCAAGGTGGTCGATGCAGCTGTTAACAAGGCTTATGGCGGCAAGCGCAAAATCTCCTGGATGGAGGTTTATGCCGGCGAAAAGGCCACCCAGGTTTACGACCAGGACACCTGGCTGCCCCAGGAAACCCTGGATGCGGTCAAGGACTACGTGGTTTCCATCAAGGGCCCGCTGACCACCCCAGTCGGTGGCGGTATCCGTTCGCTGAACGTGGCCCTGCGCCAACAGCTCGACCTTTATGTGTGCCTGCGCCCGGTGCGCTGGTTCGAAGGCGTGCCAAGCCCGGTCAAGAAGCCAGGCGATGTGGACATGACCATCTTCCGCGAGAACTCCGAGGATATTTACGCCGGCATCGAGTGGAAAGCCGGCTCCCCGGAAGCGATCAAGGTCATCAAGTTCCTGAAGGAAGAGATGGGCGTCACCAAGATCCGTTTCGACCAGAACTGCGGGATCGGCATCAAGCCGGTGTCCCTGGAAGGCACCAAGCGCCTGGCGCGCAAGGCCTTGCAGTATGTCGTGGATAACGACCGCGACTCGCTGACCATTGTGCACAAAGGCAACATCATGAAGTTCACCGAAGGTGCCTTCAAGGAATGGGCCTACGAAGTGGCGGCCGAAGAGTTCGGCGCGACCCTGTTGGATGGCGGCCCGTGGATGCAATTCAAGAACCCGCGCACCGGCAAGAATGTGGTGGTCAAGGACGCCATTGCCGACGCCATGCTCCAGCAGATCCTGCTGCGCCCGGCCGAATACGACGTGATCGCCACCCTTAACCTTAACGGTGACTATCTGTCCGACGCCCTGGCGGCGGAAGTGGGCGGTATCGGTATTGCGCCGGGCGCCAACCTGTCCGACACCGTGGCGATGTTCGAAGCCACCCACGGTACTGCGCCGAAGTATGCCGGCAAGGACCAGGTCAACCCGGGTTCGCTGATCCTGTCGGCGGAAATGATGTTGCGCCACATGGGCTGGACCGAAGCGGCGGACCTGATCATCAAGGGTACCAACGGCGCCATTTCGGCCAAGACGGTGACCTATGACTTCCACCGCTTGATGGACGGCGCCAAGTTGCTGTCGTCGTCGGCGTTCGGGGATGCGCTGATTTCGCATATGTAAGCTGATACAGGGGCGTAAAAAAACCGGCCTGATGGGCCGGTTTTTTTTAGAGCGTTTGCTCAGTGGCTGATCAGGCCAGTTGTCTTTTTGATTTTTGAGCGACGCCCTCTTTGGGGGTAGTGGCGCTGACTGGAGCGCTGATATTCACTGCGTGCAAGCCCTTGGGTCCCTGAATGATGTCGAAGGAAACCGGTTGCCCTGCCTTTAGTGTCTTGTAGCCATCCATTTGGATAGCCGAGTAATGCGCAAATAGGTCGTCAGTCTTGTCGTCTTCGTTGATGAAGCCGTAACCCTTGGCATTGTTGAACCACTTGACCTTACCGCTCGCCATGCCCATATCCCTCTGCACCAGACTCCATCACTGGAGTATCATCCAGTTTATCCGTCCTAACCCGAATAAATAAGGTTGACTGCGCGGACCTTTTTTACCCACTGTGGGTTCTATTGGTTGTAACACTGATTTGCCGATAGTCAAGGCGACCAGTCGGTCAGAGTTGAAATTCTGACAGGTCGCCCCCACCACTGTATTTGAACCACTGACGAACCTTTCTTTCCATGCATGCAATCAGCCAGATTCGACTAACATTCAATCAGGATCGCCCGGATCATCAAGAAGACGACGACGGTTCTGCAGGCATTGCTATCCAGGAGGCCAAGCCTGCTTTACAGGCGCCGCCGATGTACAAGGTGGTTTTGTTCAATGATGACTACACACCGATGGATTTCGTCGTCGAAGTGCTCGAGGTGTTTTTTAACCTGAACCGCGAGTTGGCGACCAAGGTAATGCTGGCCGTTCACACAGAAGGACGGGCAGTATGTGGAGTGTTTACCCGCGACATCGCCGAGACAAAGGCCATGCAGGTCAACCAGTACGCCAGGGAAAGCCAGCATCCGCTACTCTGTGAAATCGAGAAGGACGGTTAACTCCGACCACTTGGGTATGAGGTGAAGCTATGTTAAACCGCGAGCTCGAAGTCACCCTCAATCTTGCCTTCAAGGAGGCCCGTTCGAAGCGTCATGAATTCATGACCGTCGAACACCTGCTGCTGGCACTTTTGGATAACGAAGCTGCCGCCACCGTACTGCGTGCGTGTGGTGCCAATCTCGACAAACTCAAGCATGACCTGCAGGAGTTTATCGACTCCACCACGCCGTTGATCCCCGTTCATGACGAGGACCGCGAGACCCAGCCAACCCTGGGCTTCCAGCGGGTACTGCAGCGTGCCGTTTTCCACGTACAGAGCTCCGGCAAGCGCGAAGTCACAGGGGCCAATGTGCTCGTGGCGATCTTCAGCGAGCAGGAAAGCCAGGCTGTGTTCCTGCTCAAGCAGCAAAGCGTTGCCCGTATTGATGTCGTCAACTACATCGCCCATGGCATTTCCAAGGTGCCGGGGCATGGCGATCACTCGGAAGGTGAGCAGGATATGCAGGATGACGAGGGCGGTGAGTCTTCTTCTTCGAGCAACCCGCTGGACGCTTATGCCAGCAACCTCAACGAACTGGCGCGCCAGGGGCGGATCGATCCGCTGGTGGGGCGTGAGCTGGAAGTTGAGCGCGTGGCGCAGATCCTGGCGCGTCGCCGCAAGAACAACCCGTTGTTGGTCGGTGAGGCAGGCGTGGGTAAAACCGCGATTGCCGAAGGCCTGGCCAAACGCATTGTTGATAACCAGGTGCCCGACCTGCTGGCCAACAGCGTCGTCTACTCCCTTGACCTGGGCGCATTGCTCGCCGGGACCAAGTACCGTGGCGATTTCGAGAAGCGCTTCAAGGCGTTGCTCGGCGAGCTGAAAAAACGCCCGCAGGCGATCCTGTTCATTGACGAAATCCACACCATCATCGGTGCCGGTGCTGCTTCCGGTGGCGTGATGGATGCGTCGAACCTGCTCAAGCCGCTGCTGTCTTCGGGCGATATCCGTTGCATCGGTTCGACCACGTTCCAGGAATTCCGCGGGATCTTCGAAAAAGACCGCGCCCTGGCGCGCCGCTTCCAGAAAGTGGATGTGTCCGAGCCTTCGGTAGAAGACACCATTGGCATCCTGCGCGGGCTCAAGGGGCGCTTTGAAGCGCACCATGGCATCGAGTACACCGATGAGGCGCTGCGTGCAGCCGCCGAGCTGGCATCGCGCTACATCAATGACCGGCACATGCCGGACAAGGCCATCGACGTGATCGACGAGGCGGGTGCCTACCAGCGCCTGCAGCCGGTAGAGAAGCGTGTGAAACGCATCGACGTGCCTCAGGTCGAGGATATCGTGGCGAAGATCGCGCGGATTCCGCCAAAACACGTCAACACCTCCGATCGGGAGCTGCTGCGTAACCTGGAGCGCGACCTCAAGCTGACCGTGTTTGGTCAGGATGCGGCGATCGACTCGCTGTCCACCGCGATCAAGCTGTCCCGCGCTGGCCTCAAGTCGCCGGACAAGCCGGTCGGTTCGTTCCTGTTCGCCGGGCCTACCGGCGTCGGCAAGACCGAAGCGGCGCGGCAATTGGCCAAGGCCATGGGGATCGAGCTGGTGCGTTTCGACATGTCCGAGTACATGGAGCGTCACACCGTGTCGCGCCTGATCGGTGCGCCTCCGGGCTATGTCGGCTTCGACCAGGGCGGCCTGTTGACCGAGGCGATCACCAAGCAGCCACATTGCGTGCTGCTGCTCGATGAAATCGAGAAGGCGCACCCGGAAGTCTTCAACCTGCTGTTGCAGGTCATGGACCACGGCACCCTGACCGATAACAACGGGCGTAAGGCGGACTTCCGCAACGTGATCGTGATCATGACCACCAACGCCGGTGCCGAAACGGCCGCGCGGGCTTCCATTGGCTTTACTCATCAGGATCACTCTTCCGACGCCATGGAAGTGATCAAGAAGAGTTTCACGCCGGAATTCCGCAACCGCCTGGACACCATCATCCAGTTTGGTCGCCTCAGCCATGAGGTCATCAAAAGCGTGGTGGACAAGTTCCTCACCGAGCTCCAGGCGCAGTTGGAAGACAAGCGCGTGCAGCTGGAAGTCTCGGACGCGGCGCGCAACTGGCTGGCGGAAGGTGGCTACGACGCGGCAATGGGCGCTCGGCCAATGGCTCGCCTGATCCAGGACAAGATCAAGCGCCCACTGGCGGAAGAGATCCTGTTTGGCGAACTGGCAGACCATGGTGGCGTGGTGCATATCGATCTGAAGGACGGCGAGCTGACCTTCGACTTCGAAACCACGGCTGAAATGGCCTGATAGCTGACGCAACAAAACAAAAAGGCGCCAAGAGGCGCCTTTTTGCTGCCTTGAACCCGATGCAGATCAAATGTGGGAGCGGGCTTGCTCGCGAATGCGGTGTGCCAGTCGACACAGTCAGTGACTGATATGCCGCATTCGCGAGCAAGCCCGCTCCCACAAGGGATTTCTGGTTTCAGGTAAATCGCGCGCACACAAAAACGCCCGGCATAACCGGGCGTTTTGTATTGACTTGATTAACGGGCGCGGTAAGTGATGCGCCCTTTGCTCAGGTCATAGGGCGTCAGTTCGACGCGCACTTTGTCACCGGTAAGAATACGAATGTAGTTCTTGCGCATCTTGCCGGAGATATGCGCGGTTACGACGTGCCCATTTTCCAACTCCACACGAAACATGGTGTTGGGCAGGGTGTCGACGACAGTGCCTTCCATTTCGAAGCTGTCTTCTTTCGACATGCAGTAAAGCCCTCGGTATCCAGTGAATGGCCCGGTGCAACTGCGCCAGGCAAAAGCGGCGTGCATTGTGCCCGAAAAAGGGTGTTTAAGCCAAGAGGTTCTAGTTCAACGTGACCCATCTTTGGTTAATTAGCAGCTCAATGGGCCGATATTGGGTCTTGTAGTTCATCTTTTTGCAGTTTTTGATCCAGTATCCGAGGTACACCGCCTCCAATTCCAGGCGCAAGGCTTCACCGATCTGCCACAGGATCGCAAAGCGTCCCAGGCTGCGCCGTTCCTCGGCGGGCTCATAAAAGGTGTAGACCGCCGACAGGCCATTGGGCAGCAGGTCAGTCACGGCGACCGCCACCAGTCGTCCCTCGAGCCGAAACTCATAGAAGCGCGAGAAGGGCAGGTCGCGCACCAGGAAGGTGGAAAACTGGTCGCGGCTGGGCGGGAACATGTCGCCGTCGGCGTGGCGCTGTTCGATGTAGCGTTGGTAAAGGTCGAAATATTCTTCGCTGAAGCCGGGTTTGGTGGCGGTAACGGTCAGGTCGGCGTTGCGCTTCAGGATGCGTTTCTGGTTGCGGTCCGGAAGGAACTGCGCCACCGGGATGCGCGCCGGTACGCAGGCGTTGCAGTTCTGGCAGTGCGGCCGGTAAAGGTGGTCGCCGCTGCGCCGGAAGCCCATTTCCGACAAATCGGCATACACATGCACGTCCATCGGCTGGCTGGGGTCGAGGAACAGCGTGGTGGCCTGCTCATCGGGCAGATAGCTGCATGAGTGGGGTTGAGTGGCATAAAACTTCAAACGCGCCAGCTCGGTCATGATCAACCCTCGGATAAGCTTTGAAATAAGTGTAAGCCAGGTGCGGGGAAGTCGCCTAGGAAACCCACGGAGCAGAGCTGGTTTGGTCCAAATGGTCGCGCAGGTAGTTGGCGAAGTCGCTGCGGGGAATGGCGCGGGCGCCGAGGCTGTGCAGGTGATCGGTGGGCATCTGGCAGTCGATCAGCACAAAGCCCCAGGCCTGTAGTTGCCGAACCAGGGTGGCAAAGCCGTATTTCGAGGCGTTGTCGGCGCGACTGAACATGGACTCGCCGAAAAACAACTGGCCCATCGCCAGGCCGTACAGGCCGCCCACCAGTTCGCCCGCGTCCCACACCTCCACCGAATGCGCATAACCGCGCTGGTGCAGTTGCAGGTAGGCGTTCTGCATGGCTTCGGTGATCCAGGTGCCATCGGCATAACTGCGCGGCGCCGCGCACGCCTGGATGACCGCAGCGAAGTCCTGGTCGAAGGTCACTGTGTAACGCTGCTGGCGCAACAATTTGCCGAGGCTGCGGGAAACGTGCAGCTCATCGGGGAACAGTACGGTGCGTGGGTCGGGCGACCACCAGAGGATGGGCTGGCCTTCCGAGAACCAGGGAAAGCAGCCGTGGCGGTAGGCCTGGATCAGGCGGTCGGCCGACAGGTCGCCACCGGCAGCGAGCAGGCCATTGGGTTCGCGCATGGCCTTGGCCAGCGGTGGGAAGGTCAGGGTGTTGCGTTGTAACCAGGTCAGCATGGCATCCAGGCTTACGGAAGGGGAGGGCGGTAACGGCGATGTTGTCCGTTGCAAGAGCTGTGATTATTGTCGACGAAACGCTCTGGGGCTACCCCGAACATGGGATCGATGCAGATAAGCATGAACGGGTGTTTCTGCAACTCTATGCCGGGGGCGTGGTCGTAATCGCGTACGTCGGTCGGCAAGCTAGCCTGGATTGGCAAAAACAGCTCATAAGCCTTTGTCAGTAAAGACAATGCATGCTCAAATTGAACGTTATGAAATTGAACATTGGCTATGCTGTGTAACGTAGGGCCAAGTGCGTGGCATCGCGCACACAAACCCGTACAATGCGGCCATTGGGGCGTTATCGCCGTTTCATGAATCAGTAGCAGGGTGTTAAAAGTAGCTCCACTGGCACTCGTTCATTTTTTACCTGCCCGGATTGGGCAGTGTTTTGCAGTCATTCAACAGATGGACGCGCTAAAGGCGCAGGAAAAGACCCGTTTTGAAGAAATCCGCCGCAACACCTAAAGCCGCAGTCGTGCCCGCCTGGCGCCAGCACCTGCACTACCGACTCAAGGAAGGTGCACTGATCGCCATCGGCGCGCTGTGCCTGTTCCTGATGATGGCCTTGCTCACCTATGGTAAGGACGATCCAGGCTGGAGCCACAACAGCAAGATCGAAGACGTGCAGAACTTCGGTGGTCCGGCCGGTTCCTACAGCGCCGACATCCTGTTCATGGTGCTGGGTTACTTCGCTTACATCTTCCCGTTGCTGCTGGCCATCAAGACCTGGCAGATTTTCCGCCAGCGTCACGAGCCGTGGCAATGGAGCGGCTGGCTGTTCTCCTGGCGCCTGATCGGCCTGGTGTTCCTGGTGTTGTCCGGCGCGGCCCTGGCCCATATCCATTTCCATGCACCTACCGGTCTGCCGGCCGGTGCCGGCGGCGCTCTGGGCGAAAGCCTCGGCGATCTGGCCCGCAGGACCCTGAATATCCAGGGCAGCACCCTGATGTTTATTGCGCTGTTCCTGTTCGGCCTCACCGTGTTTACCGACCTGTCCTGGTTCAAGGTCATGGACGTGACCGGCAAGATCACCCTCGACCTGCTCGAACTGTTCCAGGGCGCCGCGAATCGCTGGTGGTCGGCCCGGGTGGACCGCAAACGCATGGTTGCGCAACTGCGCGAGGTGGATACCCGCGTCAACGAGGTGGTAGCCCCGAGCACGCCGGACCGGCGTGAGCAGGCCAAGGTCAAGGAACGCCTGATCGAACGCGAGCAGGCCCTGACCAAGCACATGTCGGACCGCGAGAAGCAAGTGCCGCCGGTGATTGCCCCTGCGCCGCCGAAGGCCCCCGAGCCAAGCCACCGCGTGCAGAAAGAGAAACAGGCGCCGTTGTTTGTCGACAGCGCCGTGGAAGGCACCTTGCCGCCGATCTCGATTCTTGATCCTGCGGAAAAGAAACAGCTCAATTACTCCCCTGAATCCCTGGCGGCCGTCGGCCACCTGCTGGAAATCAAGCTCAAGGAATTCGGCGTCGAAGTCTCGGTGGATTCGATCCACCCGGGCCCGGTGATTACCCGCTACGAAATCCAGCCGGCTGCCGGCGTCAAGGTCAGCCGCATTTCCAACCTGGCCAAGGATCTGGCGCGTTCGCTGGCCGTGACCAGCGTGCGGGTGGTGGAAGTGATTCCGGGAAAGACTACCGTCGGTATCGAGATTCCCAACGAAGACCGGCAGATCGTGCGCTTCTCCGAAGTGCTGTCGACCCCGGAATACGACAACTTCAAATCGCCGGTCACCCTGGCCCTGGGCCACGACATCGGCGGCAAGCCGGTGATCACCGACCTGGCGAAAATGCCTCACTTGCTGGTTGCCGGTACCACCGGTTCCGGTAAGTCGGTGGGTGTGAACGCGATGATCCTGTCGATCCTGTTCAAGTCGGGCCCGGATGACGCCAAGCTGATCATGATCGACCCGAAAATGCTTGAGCTGTCGATCTACGAAGGCATTCCACACCTGTTGTGCCCGGTGGTGACCGACATGAAGGATGCGGCCAACGCCCTGCGCTGGAGCGTTGCCGAGATGGAGCGGCGCTACAAGCTGATGGCGAAGATGGGTGTGCGTAACCTGTCGGGCTTCAACGCCAAGGTCAAGGAAGCCCAGGACGCCGGCACGCCGCTGACCGACCCGTTGTACAAGCGTGAAAGCATCCACGACGAAGCGCCGCTGTTGACCAAATTGCCGACCATCGTGGTGGTGGTCGACGAATTTGCCGACATGATGATGATCGTCGGCAAGAAGGTCGAAGAGCTGATCGCCCGTATCGCCCAGAAGGCGCGGGCCGCCGGGATCCACTTGATCCTCGCGACCCAGCGTCCGTCGGTGGACGTGATCACCGGCCTGATCAAGGCCAACATCCCGACCCGCATGGCGTTCCAGGTGTCGAGCAAGATCGATTCCCGGACCATCATCGACCAGGGCGGCGCCGAGCAACTGCTGGGCCACGGTGACATGCTCTACATGCCGCCGGGCACCAGTTTGCCGATCCGTGTCCACGGCGCGTTCGTCTCTGACGATGAGGTGCACCGTGTGGTGGAAGCCTGGAAGCTGCGTGGCGCCCCGGAATACAACGACGACATCCTCGCCGGCGTCGAAGAGGCCGGCAGCGGCTTCGACGGTGGCAGCGGCGGTGGCGACGACGATGCCGAGACCGATGCGCTCTACGACGAAGCGGTGCAGTTCGTGCTTGAAAGCCGCCGCGCCTCGATTTCCGCCGTACAGCGCAAGCTGAAGATTGGCTACAACCGCGCTGCCCGCATGATCGAAGCCATGGAAATGGCCGGCGTGGTCACCTCGATGAACACCAACGGCTCGCGCGAAGTGATTGCGCCAGCGCAGATGCGTGACTGATTACGTGCCGCGTGGCAACACGCGGCACGCCTTGCAACCGAATCTAAGAGGACTCCCATGCGTCTTATCCGCATGCTGTTGTTGCCTGCATTGGCCCTGACTGCTGTTTCGGCTCATGCTGACCCGGCTTCCGTCGCGAGCCTGAAAAACCTGTTGGACAAATCCCAGACCCTGACCGCTCGCTTCTCCCAGCTCACGCTGGATGCCGGTGGCACCCAATTGCAGGAAACCGCCGGCGAGATGGCTGTGCAGCGCCCAGGGCTGTTCTACTGGCACACAGAAGGCAAGGCCGAGCAGACCATCGTCTCTGACGGCCAGAAAGTCACCCTGTGGGACCCGGACCTGGAGCAGGCGACCATCAAGAAGCTCGACCCGCGCCTGAACCAGACGCCAGCGCTCTTGCTGTCGGGCGATGTGTCGAAGATCAACGACAGCTTCGACATTACCTCCAAGCAGACCAGCAACGTGATTGAATTCACCCTTAAGCCGAAATCCAAGGACACGCTCTTTGACACGCTGTCCCTGTCGTTTGGCAACGGCGTGATCAACAACATGCGTCTGATTGACAGCGTCGGCCAGCGCACCGATATCCTGTTCTCCGGGGTCAAGGCCAACCAGCCGGTACCGGCATCCAAGTTCAAGTTCGACATCCCGAAGGGTGCCGACGTGATCCAGGAATAAACTGCCCAGAGGTTTCAAACGCTGCCCATGGACCTGTTTCGAAGTGACCCGATTGCTCAGCCTCTGGCGGCGCGCCTGCGCTCGACCAACCTGGACGAGTACGTCGGGCAGGAACACCTGCTCGCCCGCGGCAAGCCTTTGCGCGAGGCCCTTGAGCAGGGTGCGCTGCACTCGATGATTTTCTGGGGGCCGCCGGGCGTGGGTAAGACCACCCTGGCGCGGCTCCTGGCAAAAGTCTCGGATGCACACTTCGAGACGGTCTCGGCGGTGCTGGCCGGGGTCAAGGAGATCCGCCAGGCGGTGGAAGTCGCCAAGCAGCAGGCCGGGCAGTACGGCAAGCGCACCATCCTGTTCGTCGACGAAGTGCATCGCTTCAACAAGTCGCAGCAGGATGCGTTCTTGCCGTATGTCGAAGACGGCACGCTGATCTTTATTGGTGCCACCACCGAAAACCCGTCTTTTGAACTGAACAATGCCTTGCTGTCCCGGGCGCGTGTCTATGTGCTCAAGAGCCTCGACGAAGCCGCGATGCAGAAGCTCTTGCAGCGTGCGCTTAACGAAGACAAGGGCCTGGGCAAGCGCCAGTTGAGTGTCAGTGAGGAAGGCTTCAAGATCCTGCTGACTGCTGCGGATGGCGACGGTCGACGTTTTCTCAATCTGCTGGAAAACGCTTCCGACCTGGCCGAGGATGGCAGCGAAATCGGCGTCGACTTGCTGCAGAGCCTGTTGGGCGACACCCGCCGGCGTTTCGACAAGGGCGGCGAAGCGTTCTACGACCAGATTTCCGCGTTGCACAAGTCTGTGCGCGGCTCAAACCCAGACGGCGCGCTGTACTGGTTTGCGCGGATGATCGACGGCGGTTGCGACCCGCTGTACCTGGCCCGGCGCGTGGTGCGCATGGCCAGTGAAGATATCGGCAATGCCGACCCGCGTGCGCTGAGCCTGTGCCTGGCCGCCTGGGAAGTGCAGGAACGCCTGGGCAGCCCGGAAGGCGAGTTGGCGGTGGCCCAGGCCATCACCTATCTGGCCTGCGCACCGAAGAGCAACGCGGTGTACATGGGCTTCAAGTCCGCCCTGCGTGCTGCCGCCGAGCATGGTTCCCTGGAAGTGCCGCTGCACTTGCGCAATGCGCCGACCAAGCTGATGAAGCAACTCGGCTACGGCGATGAATACCGCTACGCCCACGATGAGCCGGACGCCTATGCGGCTGGCGAAGATTACTTCCCGGATGACCTTGAGCCGCAGCCGTTCTACCAGCCGGTGCCCCGTGGCCTGGAGCTGAAGATCGGCGAAAAGCTCAATCACCTGGCCCAACTTGACCGGCTCAGTCCGAAACAGCGGAGAAAGTAGTGCTCAGAACGATTCTTGCCGTGTCCGTGGCCGGCATCGCTGGTACATTATTGCGTTTCGCCACCAGCACCTGGGTCAGCGCCAATTGGCCGAAGCATTTTTATGCGGCGACCCTGGCGGTCAACCTCGTGGGCTGTTTGATCATCGGCTTGTTGTACGGGTGGTTTCTGCTTCGCCCGGAAGTGCCGATTGAGATTCGTGCCGGCTTGATTGTCGGTTTTGTAGGCGGTCTGACGACCTTTTCATCCTTTTCACTGGACACGCTACGCCTGCTGGAAAGCGGGCAGGCACCGGTCGCCTTCGGGTACCTGGCCGTCAGCGTGTTCGGCGGGCTGCTCGCCACCTGGGCTGGCCTGTCCTTGACCAAACTTTGATAAACGAGAGACCGACATGCTCGATTCCAAACTGTTACGTAGCAACCTTCAGGACGTAGCGGACCGCCTGGCATCCCGTGGCTTTGCCTTGGATGTTGCGCGCATCGAAGCGCTGGAAGAACAGCGCAAGACCGTCCAGACCCGCACCGAAGCACTGCAGGCTGAGCGTAATGCGCGTTCCAAATCCATCGGTCAGGCCAAGCAGCGCGGCGAAGACATCGCGCCGTTGATGGCGGATGTCGAGCGTATGGCTGGCGAGTTGGCTTCCGGCAAAGTCGAGCTGGACGTTATCCAGACCGAACTGGACTCGATCCTGCTGGGCATCCCGAACCTGCCGCACGAATCCGTGCCGATCGGCGAAGACGAAGACGGCAACGTCGAAGTCCGTCGCTGGGGCACGCCAAAAGCCTTCGATTTCGAGATCAAGGACCACGTCGCCCTGGGCGAACTGACCGGTGGCCTGGACTTCGAAACGGCGGCCAAAATGTCCGGCGCGCGCTTTGCCTTGCTGCGTGGCCCGATTGCACGCATGCACCGCGCCCTGGCGCAGTTCATGATCAACCTGCACACCGGCGAGCACGGCTACGAAGAGGCTTACACCCCGTACCTGGTCCAGGCTCCGGCGCTGATGGGCACCAGCCAGCTGCCGAAATTCGAGGAAGACCTGTTCAAGATCAGCCGCGATGGCGAAGCCGACTTGTACCTGATCCCGACCGCCGAAGTATCGCTGACCAATATCGTGGCCGGGGAAATCCTCGACGCCAAGCAGTTGCCGATCAAGTTTGTCGCCCACTCGCCATGCTTTCGCAGCGAAGCCGGTGCATCGGGCCGCGACACCCGCGGCATGATTCGCCAGCACCAGTTCGACAAGGTCGAGATGGTGCAGGTTGTCGAGCCGTCGACTTCCATGGAAGCGCTGGAAGGCCTGACCGCCAACGCCGAACGCGTCCTGCAACTGCTGGAGCTGCCGTACCGCGTTCTGGCGCTGTGCACCGGCGACATGGGTTTCAGTGCCGTGAAGACTTACGACCTGGAAGTGTGGGTGCCGAGCCAGGACAAATACCGCGAGATTTCGTCGTGCTCCAACTGCGGTGATTTCCAGGCCCGTCGCATGCAGGCGCGTTTCCGTAACCCGGAAACCGGCAAGCCCGAGCTGGTCCACACCCTCAACGGTTCGGGCCTGGCAGTAGGCCGTACCCTGGTGGCCGTGCTGGAAAACTACCAGCAGGCTGACGGTTCGATCCGCGTGCCTGAAGTGCTCAAGCCGTACATGGCGGGCGTTGAGGTCATCGGCTAAATGGAATTTCTGCCGCTGTTTCATAACCTGCGCGGCAGTCGTGTGTTGGTCGTCGGTGGCGGGGAGATTGCCTTGCGCAAATCCCGGCTGCTGGCCGACGCCGGCGCGTTGTTGCGGGTGGTTGCTCCCCAGATTGAAGACCAGTTGCGTGAACTGGTGCAGGGCAGTGGCGGTGAACTGATTTTGCGTGGTTATCAGGAGGCTGACCTCGACGGTTGCACCCTGATCATCGCGGCGACCGACGACGAGCCGCTGAACGCGCAAGTGTCCAGCGATGCCCGGCGTCGTTGCGTACCGGTCAATGTGGTGGATGCGCCGGCCTTGTGCAGCGTGATCTTCCCGGCGATTGTCGACCGTTCGCCGTTGGTGATCGCAGTGTCCAGCGGCGGCGATGCGCCGGTGCTGGCACGCTTGATCCGCGCCAAGCTGGAAACCTGGATTCCGTCGACTTATGGCCAGTTGGCCGGGTTGGCGGCGCGGTTTCGCAGCCAGGTCAAAGTCTTGTTCCCGGATGTGCAGCAACGTCGCGCGTTCTGGGAAGACGTCTTCCAAGGCCCGATTGCTGATCGGCAACTGGCCGGGCAGGGCGATGAAGCCGAGCGTCTGCTGGTGGAGAAAATCAACGGCGCACCGCCCCACGCACCGGGCGAAGTCTACCTGGTGGGCGCAGGCCCGGGTGATCCGGACCTGCTGACGTTCCGCGCCTTGCGCTTGATGCAACAGGCCGACGTGGTGCTGTACGACCGCCTGGTGGCGCCGGCGATTCTTGAATTGTGCCGTCGCGATGCCGAGCGGGTGTATGTCGGCAAGCGTCGCGCCGACCATGCGGTGCCGCAGGACCAGATCAACCAGCAACTGGTGGACCTGGCCAGGCAAGGCAAGCGCGTGCTGCGGCTCAAGGGTGGCGATCCGTTCATCTTTGGGCGTGGCGGTGAAGAGATCGAAGAGCTGGCGGCCCATGGCATCCCGTTCCAGGTGGTGCCGGGTATTACCGCGGCCAGTGGTTGCGCGGCGTATGCCGGTATTCCGCTGACCCACCGCGACTATGCGCAATCGGTTCGCTTCATTACCGGGCACTTGAAGGACGGGACTTCGGACCTGCCGTGGAGTGACCTGGTGGGCCCTTCGCAGACCCTGGTGTTCTACATGGGCTTGATCGGGTTGCCGATCATCTGCGAACAGCTGATCCAGCATGGTCGTTCGGCGGATACGCCGGCGGCGTTGATCCAGCAGGGCACCACGTCCAACCAGCGGGTGTTTACCGGTACCCTGGCTGACCTGCCACGCATGGTGGCGGAACATGAGGTTCATGCGCCGACACTGGTGATTGTGGGAGAAGTGGTGCAGTTGCGTGAGAAGCTGAAGTGGTTTGAAGGCGCTCAGTCGCAAGTCTGATAACCGCGACAGATGTTCAACTGTAGGAGCGAGCTTGCTCGCGAAAAACTCAAGGTCACCGCGTTCATTCAGCATGAGCGCGTTATCGTTGACGACCTTCGCGAGCAAGCTTGCTCCTACAGGGCTTGGATCAACTCCAAATCCCTTTCCCGCTCAACCGCTCCCGGTCATGCTCCGCCTCAAACGTCTGCAACGGCCCCTTTGGCACAATCCCCGTCGGATTAATCGTGCGGTGACTGGCGTAGTAATGCCCCTTGATGTGAGCAAAATCCACCGTCTCGGCAATCCCCGGCCACTGATACAACTCCCTTAGCCAGTTCGACAGGTTCGGATAATCCGCAATTCGCCGCAGGTTGCATTTGAAGTGGCTGTAGTACACCGCATCAAACCGGATCGCCGTGGTGAAAAGCCTTACATCGGCTTCAGTCAGGTATTCTCCCGCCAGGTAACGATGCTCACCCAAGTGCTGCTCAAGGTGATCCAGTTCGGCAAACACATCATCAAATGCGGCCTCATAAGCCTTTTGTGACGTGGCAAAGCCTGCGCGGTACACACCGTTGTTCACGGCGGGATAGATTCGATCGTTCAGTGCATCAATGGTCGAGCGCTGGGCTTCGGGATAGAAATCCAGTTGATTGCCGGTCAGTTCATTAAACGCACTGTTGAACATGCGAATAATCTCCGCCGACTCATTGCTGACAATCCGCTTGAGCTTCTTGTCCCACAACACCGGCACTGTGACCCGCCCGGTGTAGCTGGCGGTGTCGGCGGTGTAGCGTTGGTGCATGAAGGTGAAGTCGTCAAGCTTGTCGCCGCTGGAGCCATGGGCCTTGTCGAAGGTCCAGCCGTTTTCCAGCATCAGCCAACTGACCACCGACACGTCGATCAGGCTTTCCAAGCCTTTGAGCTTGCGCAGGATCAATGTGCGGTGCGCCCAGGGGCAGGCGAGGGATACGTATAAATGGTAACGACCGGCTTCAGCCGCGAAACCGCCTTCGCCGGTCGGGCCGGGTTCACCATCGGCGGTCACCCAGTTGCGGCGTTGCGCCTGCTCCCGTTGGAAGGCGCCGTCTGCGCTACTTTCGTACCACTGGTCATGCCAGCGTCCTTCGATCAGCAAACCCATGACTGACTCCTTGGCTAATAAGCGTTGGAGTGCAGTCTAAAGGTCTGAGTTCGAACAAAAAGCGCAAAGGCTGGGGGTTAATGATCGACTAAATCGATTTGTCCCGGGCATCCCAGTACTGTTGGGCCAGTTCGAACGCCTGTTCCCGCGGGTGGCCGAGGCCGCGCAAGGCCAGGGCCATGGTGGCGATCAGTGCCAGTTGCGGGTAGCTGTCCTGCACCTCACCGCGCCATAGCGCCTTCAAATGCTCGGGCTCCAGGGCCGCAGGCTTGACGTGGCGCTGGGCGGAGAGGGCGGGCCACTCTTCATCCCAGCTTTCGCCGCCGGTAGTGCCGTACAGGTGGCTGATGGTGTCCGGGTTGATCTCGATCTCGCCGCCGTCGCCCTTGATCACGATGCTGTTGTCGCCAAGCAGGCCGCTGGCATCGCGGTGTACGCCCTGGTAGCCCGGGTGGAAGATGCTTTGCAGGCCGCAGCGGGCGCTCAACGGGTTGAGGATGCGCGCCAGTGAATGGATCGGCGAGCGCAGGCCCAGGGTGTTGCGCAGGTCGATCATGCGCTGCAGTTGCGGCGCCCAGTCCCCCAGGGGAATAAACGCCAGGTTGCCCTGTTCAAGGGCCGCTTCCACCTGTTGCCAATTGCGGCACAACGGAATCTGCAAGCCATCCAGCAACTGCTCGGTGTAGAGCCGGCCTGCCGTATGCGCGCCGCCGCCGTGCATCAGGATACGCACGCCGTTCTGTGCCAGGCACTTGGCTGCCAGCAGGTACCACGGCAGGTGGCGTTTTTTACCGGCGTAGGTCGGCCAGTCGACATCCACATTGAGCGACGGTGCATTCAGGCGCTCGCGCACGGCTTCGGTGAAGCCTGCGAGTTCTTCCGGGCTTTCTTCCTTGTGCCGCAGCAGCATGAGGAAGGCGCCGAGCTGGGTGTCTTCGACCTTCTCGTCCAGCAGCATGCCCATGGCTTCCCGGGCTTCCTCACGGGTGAGGTTGCGGGCGCCGCGCTTGCCTTTGCCGAGGATGCGCACGAACGGCGCGAACGGGTGCTCGGCAGGGGTTTCAGTGATCAACGGGGCAAAATCAGTCATAAGCAATTCGTCGGCCTGGGCAGGCCCGCCAGCTTGGCGGCGAGTTTGGCGGGAGTGCCTTTGAACAGTCGGTTGAGGTGCAGGCTGTTGCCCTTTTCCGGGCCCAGCTTCAAGGCGGTGTACTTGATCAGCGGGCGGGTGGCGGGCGACAGCTGGAATTCGGTATAAAAGCCGCGCAGCAGTTCGAGGATTTCCCAGTGTTCCGGGGTCAGCTCCAGCTCCTCGGTAGTGGCGAGGGCGTTGGCCACGTCGCTGGACCACTCGGTCAGGTCGACGAGGTAGCCGTCCTTGTCCAGTTCGAGGGTGCGTTCACCTACGGTCAAAGTGTTCATAGCCAGGTGTTGACTTTGTCATAGTCGATCGACAGCTGGACGAACGCCGGGTAATCGACACTGCCGGCCCATTCAGGCACGGCGAGGTTACGCGCCTGGCTGTCTTCGGCCAGTACAAACACTTTCACGCCCCTGGCCTGCAGGGCCTGGCAAGTCGCGCTGGCGGGTTGCAGGGCGTAGGCGCCGTCGCCGCACAGCAGGATCGCATCCTGGGTGCCACAGAGGCGCAGGCAGCTGTCCAGCCGGCTGTCGGTAAAAGGCGAGTGGGATACCACATGCAAGGTCGACATCAGAGGGTAATCACCTGGTCGTAACGGTCAATCATCTGTGAAATTTGTTCACTGCTCAGCGGCTGTGCGTTGCCGGAGGTGGCCAGCCCGCGCACGGCGAGGCTATGGCTGCAGGCAAACACCTCTTCGACGCCAAATAATTCCAGGGCCTGGAGGTTGGCGCTCAGGTCTTTCTGTTGCACGGCCCTGGCGTCCTGGCTCGCGGCCAGTTGAAACACGCCGTCATCCAGAAACAACAGGCCAATCGGCAAATCAAACGCGCCGCCAGCCAATACGATATCCAGCGCTTCACGGGCGCTGGGGCCGGACCACGGCGCCTGTCGGCTGATCACCAGCAAGGATTTCGACATGTCACGGCCCTCCGAAGCAGATCAAGCGGTCAGCGGACTGGGCGGCGTCATGCAACTGCCCAAGCCCGGACAATGCCCAAGGCGCGTCCAGGTTCACCGCGCTGCGCTGATAACGGGTGGCCTCTTCGGCATTCAGCACGCCACGGCGCAGGGCCGCGGCGATGCACACCACGCCATCGAGCTGATGCTCGCTGACAAACTCGCGCCACTGACGGGCGATATCCTGCTCATCCTGCGGCGCAACAATGTTAGTGGACGCGCTGTAGACGCCATCCTGATAAAAAAACAGCCGCACAATCTCATGTCCACCCGCCAGCGCCGCCTGGGCGAACAGCAAGGCACGGCGCGAGGAGGGCGCATGGGCGGCGGAAAAAAGCGCAATCGCGAACTTCATGGAACACTCTGAAGGCAAAACCTGTGGCAATGATAAAGCCGCAGGCAACAAAAAGCCCGCCGAAGCGGGCTTTTTGCATGCGGCTGCGATCAGTCGTCGCGGCCCATGATGCCGAAGATCTGCAACAGGCTGATAAACAGGTTGTAGATCGATACATACAGGCTGATGGTGGCCATGATGTAGTTACGCTCGCCACCCTGGATGATTGCGCTGGTCTGGAACAGGATGCAGGCCGAGGAGAACAGCACGAAACCTGCGCTGATCGCCAGTTGCAGGCCGCTGATCTGGAAGAACATGCCTGCCAGTACGGCAGCCAGCAACACGAAAAAACCGGCGGTGATGAAACCACCCAGGAAGCTCATGTCCTTGCGGGAGATCAGCACATAGGCCGACAGGCCGCCAAATACCAGGGCAGTCATGGCAAATGCCGAGCTGACCACTTCCGCGCCGCCGGCCATGCCGAGGTAGCGGTTAAGGATCGGGCCGAGGATAAAGCCCATGAAACCGGTCAGGGCAAACGCCGACACCAGGCCCCAGGCCGAGTCGCGCAGCTTGTTGGTCAGGAAGAACAGACCGTAGAAGCCGATCAGCACGACGAAGATATTCGGGTAGCCGACGCGCATTTGCTGGGCTACGAAGGCCATCACGCCGCTGAACGCGAGGGTGAGAGCGAGCAAGCCGTACGTATTGCGCAGGACGCGGCTAACTTCTAGCTGCTCAGCCTGCGCGTTTCCATTCACTGCGTAATTTTGTTCGCGCATGGCGACACTCCTTCAGTTTTGAAACATTCAGTCGCAAGGATCATAACAGACGCTCTGTAACAAGCTATGGCGAGAGTTTGACAGTGTGTTTCATTCGGGTATTATGGCGCCCGCTGAGACAGGATGGGCTATGCTAATCCTGTGTTGCACAAGGGAAATTGGCAGAGTGGTTGAATGCACCGGTCTTGAAAACCGGCGGACGTTAATAGCGTCTCCAGGGTTCGAATCCCTGGTTTCCCGCCAAGATTTACTCAAAAGCCCCGCTATTGCGGGGCTTTTGCGTTTCTGGGGTTCAGGAATACACCTCTAATCGTTTCCGTATCATTTCAGGCAGTTTCCGCAACTCTGCAAAAAGTGGGCGTCAGCGGGTAGGTTTCACGATCTCACCCCCCGCGCCGATAACCGTCTCGGTTATCAGTTCACGCTGGAGAAGTCAGGCACCCAAGCCGGGCGCGCTGTCTGGCGTGATTCGTTACTGAGAAAAGGCGCAATTACAGGTGGAAGTCGCCCGCAGCCTCCGGCTGGTAAAGCACTTTCTTGATCTCAATCCGGCGGGTCCGGTCAGCAATTCGCCAGTCGATGGCGTCTCCCTCCTGATAGCCAAGGATGGCGGTGCCTATGTCGGAATACACGGAATGCTTTGCTGCGTTGCTGTCCGCGTCTTCAGGGTAGACCAAGGCCACTTCGAACTCTTCATCGTCCAGTTGCAGCAAGGCCCTGGAGTTCATCGTGATGACATTGCACGCCACCTGCTGCGGCTTGACGACAATGGCCCGCTCAAGCTCATGTTCGAGTTCAACAACCGCCGGGCCTTGCTCGAACGCGATCAGATCCTCGAGCCTGGCCTTGTCGATTTCAGTGATGTAGATCCTGGTGGAGTCGCCACCGGCGCCTTCGCGCAAGAACTGGAAATAGCTCGCCGCCGTCATGGAAAATGACGTCAATGTCGGCGTTTCGCTCTCCAGCATAAAGCCGCTGCGCAGAAAGGCTTTCAGCGAGCGCGAGTTGTCCGGGTGAATCTTGGCGATGAGCTTCTCGGCCCGCATGTCGAGGAAGGCCAGTTTCATGCCTTCGCGGATCGTGCTGGCGCCCAGGTTCCGGCCCCATTTGTCGCTGTCTCCGATGACCAGGACAATCTCGCAATTTGAGCCGGTCTTGATGAGACGGACAAAGCCCACCGGGGCGTCATGCCGGTCATAGGCCATAAAGAATCTGCCGCCCTGGTTGAATAGATGAGTCAGGATCGGCAACTGAGTCCGATCAATGACTTGCTCAATGGAGCGGGAGACATGACGCGAATCGCTCAGGTAGCAGGTGATGCGCTCATCCTCTAACCAATCCATCAACGTCAGCGCGTGCGCCCGCGTAATTTCAGGGCACAGCGAAATGAAAGGCTTGTTCATCTTGACCACACTTACTTGTAAAGGATTGAAGCCCTTCATGGATATGTCATGGCGGTTCTTCGGCAACCGGATATTTTAAAACATGCCGCGAGTAATGGCGAACATGCCAGAGAGTTCCACGAAGCCACCGCTTGCTGAACCCGACCCAGGCAAGCACTCAAGAGAAAGGTGGGCTGACTACGCATCGCAGCCTGAGGGCGGCCTGTCTATCCAACCGAGCAAGCCGTTCCCGGCTGGTACTCAAATGTAAAAATTTTTATCTGCCCTCTTGAAAATTTTCCCGGCGAACATAAATTTTTATCACGCGACGCCGAATGCGGGTCGCGCACTTAATCACTTGGATTTAATCAGGAGATTTTGAGATGGCTACTACCCTTTCCTTGGCCCCTTTGTTCCGTCAATCCGTGGGCTTCGATCGCTTCAATGACCTGTTTGAGTCGGCGCTTCGCAGCGAGGCTCCGAACACTTATCCGCCTCACAATGTGGAAAAGCACGGTGATGACGAATATCGCATTGTCATTGCTGTCGCTGGGCTTACTGAAGCGGATCTGGATATTCAGGTCGAGAAGGGCGTTTTGACAGTCGTTGGCGACAAGCGCGAAACCGAGAAAGCAGTCACTTATCTGCACCAGGGCATCGCGCAACGAGCATTTCGGCTGTCGTTCCGGCTGGCAGATCATATCGAGGTGCGCGGTGCTTCGATGAACAACGGGCTGTTAAGCATCGACTTGCTGCGCGTGGTTCCTGAAGAGGCCAAGCCCAAGCGCATCACGATTGGTAGCGGGAAAGAGCCCGAACTGCGTCAGGTTAGTTTGCAATAAGTCAGCGGTAACAAAAAAGGCGCTCTTGGTAGCGCCTTTTTTTGTGTGTGGAATCAAAACGCCTACCGATCAATACCTGGCTACGCAGAGTACCCGGTAGATCCATCAACCGGGCACTCCCGCCTGTTTAGAAGATATTCAACGGGTACTCGGTAATCAGGCGTGTCTGCACCAGATGCCCCCCGGTGGAAGCATCGCCATCGTGCCAGGCTTCCCTCAGGCGAAAGGACAGCTTCTTGGCCGGGCCACTCTGCACGACGTATTTCACTTCGGCGTCGGTTTCGTGTTCCTGGTCGTTGGCGCCATAGAACCCGGTGTAGGCCGAATTGCCGGGGGTATGCGTACCGTCGATGCCGGCACCGCGAATATGGCGGGCCATGAAGCTCAGGCCGGGGGCGCCAAAGGCTCCCATGTCCAGGTCATAGCGCATCTGCCAGGACCGCTCGCCCGGGCCGTTGAAGTCGGAGTATTGCACCGAGTCAGCCAGGTTGATCGAGTTGCCGTAGCGCCCGGCACCGACGCCGGCATTGGTCTCCCCAAAGCCGACGTAGTCGAACGGCTCGTCACCATGCACTTTCTGCCCGGCCAGGGTGAAGGTCTGTGCACCCAGGGTGTAGGCAGCCGCCAGCGAGGCTGCGGTGGTGTCGATGGTCCCGGCCTTGGCGCTGCCGTCGTCCAGTGTGCGATAGAGGTTGAAGTCCAGCGCGACGGATTGGTCATCGGTCAGTGGATGAACAAGGTTCAGGTTGACGTAGTACTGATTCCACACGTCTTCCAGGTGTGCTCCGTACAGCGACGCGGTGAATTCCTTGCTGAACTGGTATTTGCCGCCCGCGAAGCTGGCCGACGACGCTTCCACGCCCGCATAGCTGGCGAGAATGTCGCCGCTGCGCGAGGTGGTGGTGGTACCGGTGCCGGAGGTGTAATGGCCGGCCTCCAGGTTCAGGCCGGTGATTTCATGGCTGTCGATCTGGAAGCCTGTTGCGGTCTGTGGCATCAGGTAGTTATCGGCGGTGGCGAACACCGGCGACGTAGGCTGCAGGTCGCCGACCTTGAGCGTGGTATTGGAAATACGGAACTTGACGTCACCACCGGCCTTCGCGAAGCCATGATCCGGATTGCCATTGGCGTCGGACGGTATGTTCGGGCCACCGGCGCGGTCGGTGTCCCCGTCGATGCGCAACGCCAGGTCGGCAAACGCATCAATGCCGATGCCAATGGTGCCTTGAGTGAAGCCCGAGCTGTAGGTTGCCATCAGCGCCTGGCTCCAGTCACGGGTGTGGGCGCCGTTGCCGTTCTGGTTCCAGAACAGGTTGCGGTTGAGGATATTCAAGCTGCTGTCGGCGACAAAGCCCTTGGAGTCGGACTGATCGCTGGCATAGCTCATGGCCGGCAAGGCAAATGCCAGCGCCACGGCCAAGGTATTGAGCTGAAGTAACGGTTGACGTTTTTTCATTATATTTTGCTCCTGTGCACGAGTTCGTGTGGGAGCATTAAGGCGACAGCCCAGGCCATCAACAAATGAAACTGGATGAAGGTTTTGATATCCCTTTTACCAAATTCCAGGCAAAGAAAAGCCCGCGATGGGGAGTGCGGGCTTAAAGGTGTTCACTTAGGAGCTGGAGTGACGATAAGCGCTCGAGTGTGAAAGGGATGTGAAAGGTTGTTGGGTGCGTAGCGTATTTATCACGAGTGATCCTCTCCTCGCACAATCCTTCCGGCCTTCACCTCATCCGCGTACCCGCTGAGCTTTTCCTGCTGAGCCGCGAGCAGTGCACCCATCTTCATCAGGGCGACTGCTTCGTCGGGTGATTTGGCGACCCCGGCGATAGTGGCCAATTGATTGACCGACCAGGCGATAACGGCCGTCGCATCTTCGAGGTCGTAGAACAGTTCCTGCTGTGCGGTCCTTGGGCCGTCGAGCCTTTCCATCAGTTCTGCCATTTACCCGTGCTCTCCAAAAAAGTGGTTCAGTGCGATCAGCTCAAGCACCGTTGCGCCAATCCTCCTGTAAGCCGGCGGACACGGCAATCGCGATTTTCCCTTGAATGCCGTTGTTGGGGCTTTCCAGGCGGGAATGGGCGAGCGGGATGTCGGCAAGGGAATAGACCGCGCCAACGTGTGGCCGCAGTTGACCGTTGGCGATCAGTGCGCTCATTTCATCCAGCTTGCCGCGGTTCTGTCGTGTGAAGACGAAGTGATAACTCGCGTTCCTGCCCCAGGCCTGGACGAGGTTCTGGGGGTGCGCCGTGTCCACAATCGTGACCACGCGACCCAGTTGCGCAAGCGCGTCCGGGCTACGGGACAATGTGGTGCCGCCGATGGTATCGAACACCACATCAACGCCACGGCCACCCGTTTCCCGCAGGATGGCGTCGACGTAATCTTCCTTTTCGTAGTCGATGATTACGTCCGCACCCAGGCTTCGCGCGAACTCGACATTGACGTCGCGTACGGTGGTGAACACCTGGGCGCCAATGGCTTTCGCCAGTTGGATCGCCACATGGCCGACGCCGCCCGCGCCGCCGTGCACCAGGATGCTTTCTCCCACCCTGAGGGCTGCACGCACCACCAGCGCTTCCCAGGCGGTGCCGCCGACCAGGCTCAGGCTTGCCGCTTCAAGGTGACTCAGGGCAGGGGGCTTCTTCCCGATAATGCCTTCGGCCGCCACGTGGTATTCGGCATAGCTGCCGGGTCCGTCAAATATTTGCGGGGTGTACCAGACTTCGTCGCCTGGCGCGAAGGACGTAACCCCCGGCCCGACTTCCTCAACGACCCCCGATACGTCATGCCCGGTAATCGCCGGTAGCGGCACCAGGTCAGCGTAGTCGCCACGTCGGACCTGGTAATCCAGCGGGTTGATGGAGGTTGCGTGTACGCGGACCAGGACTTGCCCCGTGTGCGGAACGGGCTTGGGAACGTCGCGAAGTTCGAATGATTCCGGGCCGCCAAATGACTTGAGTATCAACGCCTTCATTGCATTTCCTCGTTTCGATAAAAAGGGATATCGCGAAATCTCGATATTCTGTGGTAAAAAAACTACAAATCTTTCCCTATGATCTCGGCAAGCCTGCGGATGGTGGCTTCATTGCGCTTGTAGTAAGTCCACTGGCCGATGCGCCTGACTTCGACCAGACCCACCCGTTGCAGCGTTGCCAGGTAACCAGACACCGTCGACTGCGAGAGCCCGATGCCTTCCTGAATACTGCTGACGCACACGCCCACCGTGTGAACGTCCCCTTCATCTTGTGCAGGGAAGTTCTTCTCGGGGTCCTTCAAACCTTTCAGGATTTCGAGGCGTGTCTGGTTTGAGAGGGCTTTGAATATTTCGAGTAAGTCCATGGCGCGATCATATCGAGAATTATCGATATGTCAATGTGTGTCAGATATAAAGGGTAGTCAGTTTCAGGCCTCACCGGAGGCGGCGACCAAGGACGTGTCGCGCTGCGGGCCTCTGAGCTATAACAGTGTAAAAGCACAAAAAACAAACGTGTTTCCGGGCTGTTTTCAGGAGAGAACTCATGAGCGCCATGGACGTGGGGCAAGTGGTGCCTGGCTACGAAACCTTCGTCGGGCGTGAGGCATCGTGGGCCGGACGCCAGTTCATGAGCTTCAGCTATAGCGTCAATGGGCAGCACTTTCACAAGTCTCTCAACGAGACGGTTGACGCTTGGTCAACGACGGCGCTTCGTAAAGCCTCGTATGGCTTGCGAGTGGGAGACCCGGTGTCTGTCTGGTGTTCTCTCACCGACCCCGAGGTGTGTTGCATTGGCGAAAAACCAGCAGAGAAACCCGCGATCCTGCGGTGGATAGAGTCTCTCGGAGCGTTAGGGCCGTTATGAAATTGATCCCCACCGTTCGTCCATCGGCCGGCACTCGCGACACCGCATCGTTTCTCATGTTCAAGCACGGACATCCCGCGCTAGAACGGAGAGCCAGCATGGAAATTAACGAGAAGGCCCCTGGGAACGTATCCCAGCAAGGCGTAACGCGCGGTACAGACAATGAAACCGGGCATGATCCTCGGCGCGATCAACCTGAAGCGCCTCTACCACCGGACGATGATGCCCCTCTGGAAGAGGATATGTCGGATGTGGATGCGGCTGATTCTGTCGCGAGTGAACACCCCGACAACTGAAGCATCCGAATCAGCCCGACGCACACTGCGTCGGGCTTTTCGGTGTCAAGCGACGATTACGGCATCAGCACCGAATCAACCACATGAATCACGCCATTGGACTGCATCACATCCGCAATGCTGATGCTGGCCTTGCCACCCTTGGCATCCACCACCCACAGTTTGCCGTCATGCAGCTTGATCGTCAGCGACTCACCCTGCACGGTTTTCAACATCACGGTACCGCCGTTCTTCTTGGCGTCGGCCATCAGTTGTGCAGAGGTATGAGTGCCAGCCACCACGTGATAGGTCAGGATTTTTGTGAGATCGGCTTTGTGCTCAGGTTTCACAAGCGTATCCACGGTGCCTGCGGGGAGCTTGGCGAAAGCTTCGTTGGTCGGTGCGAATACGGTGAACGGGCCTTTGCTGTTAAGGGTATCCACCAGTCCGGCTGCCTTGACCGCCGCAACCAGAGTGGTGTGGTCCTTTGAGTTGACTGCGTTTTCGACGATGGTTTTCGTCGGATACATCGCCGCGCCGCCCACCATTACGGTGTCGGCGGCAAAACTTAGGGATGTGGTGACGGAGAGGATCGTAAAGCAGGCAACGGCAGCAATTTTTTTGTAGATGGCGTGCATGATGTATCTCCTTGGTGCTTGTGCCCTCCGGGTGAGGGTATTGAATCTACGTACCAAGGATCAAAGTGGATGCACCTCTGGAAAAATTATTGGTTTGCCGCCCTCACTGCACTTTTTCCCGTTCTTCCGATCTATCTCTGTCCCGACCACACTAATTTCCGGCGTGGACAGCAGACCCAGACCTGGTGCCGATGGATCGCACGTTACCTGTTTTTATCACCCGATGGATGCGTCAGCCGCTGTGGCTGGCTGCGGTTTTGATGCTTTGCGCCAACGGTTGCAGCCAGCAGCAGGGGCGCGATATTGCCACGCAGTTCCGCAACGGCAAGCCCGACGAGTTCTTCCAGACCAGCGTTGATCGCATGGCCACCCTGAGCATGCGCGACAACCTGCAAAGCCTGTATCTGCTGATGAGCAAGCTCTACCTGCGCAACCCCAACCAGTGGCGTCAATCGGGTTACACCGACGCGGTGACCGCCGCCCGGCAAATCCGCCAGGCCATCGAACTTCGCCAACCACTGCCCGCCCTGGGGGATCGTCGCGACCTGGCGGCGCTGAGCTATTCCCTGAGCCCGGAGTTTCGCGGCGACCGGGTAGGCGCCTTCATCTACGCGATCGGCAGCATGCTGGTGACGGCACACGGCGGGCGCACCGAGTTTTATATAACGGACTCGATCAACCCGCAGTTCGTCAGCAATGCCGCGCGCAATATCGAGAAGGCCACCTGGCTGCTCAGTCAGCGCCAGGATGCCAATGGCTCGCTGTTGCTGTTCTCCAACGAGATCTCGGAGGCGGGCAGCAACCTCAGCTTTGCCGTGGAGTTCGGCAAGATCGTCGCGCGCCTCGACCTGTTGACCCAGATGCTCGACGAACGCTACCGGCGCATCGGGCTCAACTACGCGCAAAGCTTGCTGCTGATGAATTTCCTGCCGGTGCAGTGACGATGCGGGCCTCCCTCACACCTCGGTTTGCGCTTTGCCGCGGGCAACGGTTTTCTTCGGCGCGCGCATCAGCAGTGGGCCGAACGTCGCGAGCAAACCGAGCATCACCAGCGGGAAGAACATCAGCTTGCTCAGGCCGAAGTTGCTGACGATGACGGTGATGACGGCGGGGCCCACCAGCATCCCGGAAAATCCGATGCAGTTGACGATGCCGATATTGCGCCCGGCATGTGCCGGGTCCCGGCGCCCGGCGGCGGAGATCATCAACGGTGCGATGCACGAAAGGCCGAGGCCAAACAACGCGAAGCCGACAACGCCGGTC
Source organism: Pseudomonas sp. G5001 (assembly GCF_013385475.1). Lineage (NCBI taxonomy): Bacteria > Pseudomonadati > Pseudomonadota > Gammaproteobacteria > Pseudomonadales > Pseudomonadaceae > Pseudomonas > Pseudomonas sp. G5001. The sequence goes on along the minus strand of NZ_JACAPZ010000008.1, from coordinate 9,508 downwards.
ACGGCCGTACCGCCCAATATCGTGGTGATCATGCCGAGGACGCACAACGTACCGCATCCAAACACCACCTGCGCATTACCGAACGCAGCGGCCAGGCGGTCGCCAAAAAGACGCCCCACGAATGACGCACCGACGAACAGTGAGACCGCCATGCCTGCGGTCGAGGTGGTGGTCGCGAACTCCCGGCGAATGTATTCCTGGCCCCAGTCGGCAATTGCGTTTTCGCCCATCATGCTGCCCAGCAGCAAGGTGCCGAGAGCGATCATCACCAGCAGCGTCTTGGCCGAAGGGCCCTTGCCGGTTTCGTCCCGGGACTGGGTGCCGGCTTGCCAGTCGTCGAGCTGGGCGTCGGGCACATCATGCTTGCCCAGCAACCATCGGCTGAACACACAGCCCAGAATGAACATCGCCAGGCCCAGTACGGTGTAAGGCACCAGCACGCTGTCGGTGTAGAACCGGGTCAGCCAACTGCATGCCATGCCCAGCAGGAAGCCGCCCAGGGAATAGAAGGCATGGAAGCCGGACATGATCGAGCGTCGATAAAACCGTTCAACCTGCACGCCGTGGGCATTCAAGGCGGTATCCAGGGCGCCGCGCAACAGCCCCAGCACAGAGCCGAAACACAGCGCAAACCAGAAACCGTTGACGAAGCCCAGCGGGATAATCGAAAGGGGATAGGCGAGGGCGCCAAGGGTAATTACCGGCTTGGCGCCGAAGGTGTCCAGCAGCCGCCCGACCAGCAGCGCACCGGCTGCGGAGCCGACCCCGACCCCGAGGGCAATCAGGCCGAAACTCGAGTCCCCGAGTTCTCCCGTCAGGCCAAGCTGGGTCCTGAACACGCTTACACCGGTGGACCAGATGTACATCATGGCGCCGATCATCATGAAGCCGAGAAAGGTGGCGATACGTGCCTTGCGAATACGCGGGGGGATCGGGGTTTTCTGGAAAGTGCTTATCACGCTGCATGGTCCCTTTTGTTTTTGTGGGGTGGTTATGCAATTTTGGGTTATACGAATAACCTTACGGAAGTAAAACCTGCACCCTGTAGGCTGTCAATGCTTTATCAATCCAGAATATGTAACAGTCACAAGGCAGTGGCTGGCGCTTGAGTTTTAAGTTATACGTATAACTCCAACTGTCCAGGTATTGGGGTTTCCGTGTCGTCTCAAGAGTTGTTATTGCCGTGCTCCACGCCGCATATGTCGGCCTACCGCTTGACGTTTCTGCTGTCCGGCCTGTGCATGGGCGCCTGGGCGCCGCTGGTTCCCTATGCGCGCAGCCGGGCCGGGGTGGACGACGGCGCATTGGGCATCCTGTTGCTGTGCCTGGGCCTCGGCTCACTGGTGATGATGCCGCTGGCGGGCATCCTGAACGCCCGCAAAGGTTGCCGCTTTACCATGCACATCGGCATCGCCCTGGTGTTTCTGACGCTGCCTCTGCTGGCGACCACACATTCATTCTTGGGCTTGATGTTTGCCCTGACCGTGTTCGGTGCAGGGTGCGGCGCAGTGGATGTGACGATGAACGTACAGGGCGTGATGGTTGAGCGTGCGACCGGGCGGTCCTTGATGTCGGGTTTTCATGGCTTGTTCAGCCTGGGCACGATTGTCAGTGCGGCGGGGATCACCGCGCTGCTCTGGCTGGGCGCCACGCCGTTGCTGGCCAGCAGCGCGGTGATGGCGGCACTGGCTGCGTTTGTCCTGAGTTACGGGCGCCAGATGCTCGGGCGCAGCGGCGAAGAGGGCAGCCCGATCTTTGTGCGGCCCACGCGTAAAGTCCTGGTGCTGGGGATTCTGTGCCTGTTCGCGTTCCTGGCCGAAGGTGCGATTCTCGACTGGAGCGCGGTGTTCCTGACCCAGGTGCGTGATGTCGAGCCTTCCATTGCAGGCCTGGGCTACGCCTGCTTCGCCGTGATGATGGCGTTGGGGCGCTTGAGTGGCGACCGGATTCTGCTCAGGCTCGGCGCCCGGCTAGTACTGGTGGGCGGTGGCCTGATTGTAATCCTGGGCTTTCTCACGGTGGTGCTCGCGACGAACTGGCAGGTGAACCTGGTGGGGTTTGCGGTCATCGGCATTGGTTTGGCCAACATCGCGCCGGTGTACCTGTCGCTGGCGGGCGCGCAAAAGACCATGCCGGGGGAACTGGCGATTGCCGCTGCCACCAGCCTCGGTTATCTGGGTATCCTGATGGGCCCGGCGGTGATCGGCTTGTTCGCCCACGCGACGAATCTATCCTGGGCGCTGCTGGCGGTTGCCTCGCTGATGGTCGCAATCATGTTCAGTGCCACACGACTGGTTCCGAAGGTTTCCCCTCAACGGGTACACTGAGCGCCTGTTTTTTCATGACCTCGCATGAGGTTTCAAAAGGATTGGGAAGCAAGCGATGGCCGTTTCAATGAAAGACGTAGCACTGGCGGCAGGGGTGTCCCAGCCTGCGGTGTCTTACGCCTACAACCGACCTTCCAAACTGTCCCCGGCCCAGCGCGAGCATATCCTCGAGGTGGCCGCTTCATTGGGCTACCCGGGCCCCAATGTGCTGGGCCGCAGCCTGCGCTCGGGCAAGATCGGCGCCATCGGGTTGATGATGATGGACAAGTTGTCCCTGGCCTTTGCCGACCCGTGCACCATCGCCATGCTGCGCGGCATCAGTGAAGTGGGCGAGTTGGAAAATGTCGCACTGACACTGTTTCCGCTCAACAACAACCGCCTGGTGGGCCGGGGCCCGGCGGCGAGCCACGGCAGCCTGGCCCTGCGCGGGCTGGTGGATGGCCTGATTATCTCGACCCTGCCCGATGATCACCCGGCGGTGCTGGCGGTGGTGAAGCACAGTATTCCGTTCGTGGTGATCGACTCGCCGCTGGTCGAGAATTCGTTTTTTGTCGGCATCGACGATCGCGGTGCGGCTCGCACGCAAATGCAGCATCTGCTGGACCTGGGCCACCGCAAGATCGGCGTCATCATTGACCGCCTCAATCCGGATGGTTACCGCGGCCCGATTGACCTGCAACGCTTCAAAAGTGCCAGTGAGCGGATTGTCCGCGAACGCCTCACCGGTTACGTGGAGGCGGCCACCGCCGCGGGCCTGGCGTTTGAAGACCTGAGCGTGATCGAGGCCGGTGGGCTGGATTCCACGTCCGGCCAGGCCGCAGCGTTCACATTGCTGACCTCCAACGACGTCACGGCAGTGGTGGCGTGCTCGGATGTGATGGCGATTGCCTGCATGAAAACCGCCCACGCCCTCAGTCGCCAAGTGCCGCAGACACTTTCGGTGATCGGCTTCGACGATATTCCCGAGGCGGTGCAACTCGGTTTGACCACCATTGCGCAACCCATGGTGGAGAAGGGCGTGTACGCCGCACGCATGCTGACCGAGCAATTGAATGCCCCGGTTGATGCGCCGCTGGCGCCCGAGCAGAAGATTTTCGCCACCAAGCTGGTGGTGCGTACGTCGACCCGCAGTATCCAGCAGGCAGACGCCTGATCCCGTTGTTAAGGGATCGCTGTAGGAGCTGGCTTGCCTGCGATGGCATCGACTCAATACCACTGACAGACCCAGTCGACTGCATCGCAGGCAAGCCAGCTCCCACCTTTACCCGGGCTGCCCCTTGAAGTGTGCCGCTACTCTGAGGGCATTCGCCGCGATGGTCAGTGCCGGATTAACCGCCGCCGACGACGGGAAGAACGAGCTGTCCACCACCCATACATTCTCCAGGTCATGCAGCTTGCAGTTCAGGTCCAGCACGCTGGTGGTTGGGTCCTTGCCCATCACGGCAGTGCCACACTGGTGGGAGTTCGTCGCGATGCCCATGCGCGCCTTGAGGATCAGCGGATACCCTGCATCACGCATGGTTTGGGTGGCCTTGCTCACCAGTCCTTCATGGGCCTTGAGGTTGTTCGGCGTCCAGTGAACCTTGATCGCACCGCGCTGTGTGTCGTAGGTGACGCGGTTGTCCTGGGTCGGCAGATCTTCCGAGGTCAGGTACAGGTCTACGCTGTGGTCAGTGATATAGCGTGAAGCGAATTTCGGCAGCCAGGGCCGCATGGCACTGATCATCGGCTCGCGGATTTTCCCCAGCATCTGCACGTTACCCAAGGGGAATGCGTTGTGCGGGCTGGCGCTGTACCAGTCATTGATGGCCAGGGTTTTCTGGAAGGTCACGTTGTTCTTGCGTCGCGGGTCCACCGCCAGCATGAAGGTGCTGTTGTGCACCATGTAGTTACGCCCCAACTGCCCAGAGCTATTGCCCAGGCCATGAGGATGTTGAGCGTTCGCAGACTTGAACAGCAATGCCGCACTGTTGACTGCGCCGCACGCCAGCACGAAGCGTTTGGCACGCAGTGTCACCTCGCGTCCATCGAACAGACCCCGCGCTTGAGTCACGGTTTTGCCATCGTTATCGGTGTTCAGCTGCCTGATCGTGGTGCGAGTCATCAGCCGAATGCTGCCACTGCGCAGGGCGGGCCTGAGCGCAGAAACTTCAGCGTCGGCCTTGGCCTCCACCAGGCACGGATAGCCATCGCAGGTTGAGCACAATACGCAATCGCCGCCATCGCCATAGTCCACCGCCGCCGGCATCACGAACGGCTTGAGTCCGGCACGCTGCATGCTTTGCTCCAGCGCAACCAGGGCCGGATCGTGCTTGAGTGCCGGTTGCGGGAAGGGTCCTGAACGCCAGGGTTCGCTGGGGTCAATGCCGGCCTGGCCATGCACGCGGTAGAGCTTTTCCGCTTCGGCGTACCAGGGTTCAAACTCGGCGTAGCTGACGGGCCACGCAGGCGACACGCCCTCGGCATGCTGGATCTCGCCAAAGTCCGCCTCGCGAAACCGTGGCAGCATGGCGCCGTAGAATTTGGTGTTGCCGCCGACGTAATAAAACACCCCCGGCGAAAATGCTTGGTTGGCCTGGTCCAGCCACGGTTCGGCATTGCGATAGCGTCCTTGGCCGAACACCGCTTCAGCGCTCCAGTTCTGGATTTCCCGGGGCAGGAAATCCCCTCGTTCGACGATCACAATATCCAGCCCGCTGTCACGCAGGGCATGGGCGAAGGTCGAACCGCCCATGCCCGAGCCGATAATCACCACGTCACAGTTGATCGTGCCATCTGCATCAGGTGTCACCACGTCGAGGGCGCGCGGTTCGCGCGGCGCCCCCGGTTGTGGATTCAGCTCTGCATGATGCGAAATCAATGCATCACTCATGTGAGCCGCTCCGGCATTTACAGGTGTTGTTCGGAATTACGGATTTGCCAGTACTCATCCTGGCGTTCGTCGGTGATGTATTCCGGAATCGGGAAGTCCCACCAGCCGGGCACCCAAGGGCCAGCCGCATCGCGGTCGGTGGGTACTTCGATCAGCACCGGCACATTCAAATCCAGCGCTTCCTGCAGGATAGGCTCAAGGTCTTCCGGGCGCTCCACACGGTAGGATTTGAGGCCGAAGGCTTCGCCCACCGCCTTGAAGTCCGGGCTGTAGGGCGTGCCGTCCGGGTGGTTGAATTCAGTGCCGATATGGCGGCTGGTCTGCTTGCGCTGGCCACCGCGAATCGACATGTAGCCGGCGTTGTTCTGGATCAGGAACACCACAGGGATATTGTTGGTCACGCAGATCGCAATTTCCTGGGAGGTCATCAGGAAATCGCCATCCCCGAGGATGCACACCACCGGCTGGTCAGGCGCCGCCAGCTTCGCACCGATGGCCGCAGGTACGGCCCAGCCCATGGACGAGAAGCCGCCGGAGGTCAGGTGGGTACGTGGCGTATAGACCGGGAAAGTCTGCTTGACCGCGCCCTGGGTATTGCCCGAGCCAACCACCACGATGGTGTCCCGCGGGAACACTTTGCGCAGCGCGCCGAGGGGGCGTTGCGAGGTGAACGGAAAGCGATCGGAGTCACGACGGCCCGCCAGTTTGGTTTCCCATTCTTCCTGATAACCGCGCAGGTCGCTCAGGTACTCTTCGCGTTCAACCGTCTCGCCTTTCAGGCTTTCGACAATGGCGGCGAGGGCGTATTTGGCGTCGGCACAAATGCCCACGGTCACCGGGTAGTTCTTGCCGATTTCATGCGGGTCGATGTCGATGTGGATCAGCTTCGACGGCGGGATCGCGAAGGTCACGCCCTTGGCGTAGCTGGACGACGACCAGTCGGTGAAACGGCAGCCCACGGCGATGATCACGTCTGCGGTGGACGCGACTTTATTGCCGCACAGGGTGCCGGTCTGGCCGACACTGCCGGCGAACAACAGGTGATCTTCCGGGAAGCCGCTCTTGCCGTTCCAGGTGGTGACCACCGGGATCTTCCAGGCTTCGGCCAGGGCGAACAATTCCGCGCTGGCTTCGCCGGTAATCACGCCGCCGCCGATCACCAGCACCGGGCGCTTGCTCAGTTTCAGCTCTTCCACTGCGCGTGCGGTGGCTGCCGGGTCCGGGAAGCATTTGCCGATCGGGGTGCGCTCTTCGAGGGCATGCAGGGTCACTTCAGCGGCCTCGGCCTGCACATCCATCGGGATTTCCAGGTGCACCGGCCCCGGGCGTCCGGTGACCATTGCGCTCCAGGCGCGGTGCATCATGAACGGCAACTCTTCAACACGGGTCGCCACCCAATGACGCTTGGTCACGGCCTCGGCGATTTTCGGGAAGTCGTTGTCGGTGTAGCGCTCCAGCTCCTGCAGCAAGCCATGGCCACGCATGTGAGTGGGTGGCCCGCCGGTGATCAGCATCAGGCTGGTGGAGTCGGTAAACGCGGTGGCCATGCCGATCACCGTGTTGGCGGCGCCGGCACCGATGGACGTCACTGCCGCCATCGGCTTGCCGCTCACCCGGTAGTAACCGTCGGCGAGGTGCACCGCGCTCTGCTCATGGAACACCTGGATGAACTTGAGCTTGGAGTCTTCTTCGAGGAAGGCGTCGGTCAGGGTCCAGATACCGTGGCCGGGAATACCGGCGACGTATTCGACGCCATAGTTTTTCAGGGTTTGAGCCACGATCTGGCTGCCGGTCAATTTAGTCATGACAGGACTCCTTGGGTTGATGAAACGGAGGGGGTTGCCTCGGCGGTACTGGCTGCACGCCCGCGTGTCGCCCAGTTCAGGCCTTGCTTGGTCAGGCGGCGGATATTCGGGTCGGCGAGGTTGCTGGTGTCGTGCCCGATGGAGTGATAGAACACCCGCCCCTGGCCCCACTGGCGCACCCAGGCCACCGGGCTGCGATGGCCGTTGAGCCAGGGGAAGGGGTTGCCGTCGAAGGTGGTTTCAGCCAGCACATGAATGTTCGGGTCGACCTGCATGTAGTACTGCTCGGACCGTACCTCGAAATCCTCGACGCCCTGGGTCACCTCGTGGCTGTGGTCGATGACGTTGACCTGGTACGGGTGGGGAAAGCCTTCGCCCATCGGGTGTTCGAGGAATGAGCCGCCGAGCACCCAGTGATATTTGAGGCTGGCGCGAAACGCCGCGCCTGCGCCGTGCCAACCCACCAGGCCGGTGCCGCTTTCGATCGCTTCCAGCAGGCGGTTTTCCTGGGACGCGGTGAGCGTCTCGGTAGTGACGGCGTTGTTCCAGCCGATCACGATCAGGTCATAACCGGTCAAGTCCCTGTCCAGTGTGAAGATGTCGGTGGACTCTTCGACCTCGAAATCCAGTTCCTGGAAAACGGTGCGCGCCCATGCCGCAATTTCGTAGGGGAAATGGCCGGGCCAGCCACCGAATAGATACAAGACTCGACTCACGGTTGATCACCTCTTTACGTTGGGTGTGATTGTTAGGTTATACGTATAACCGCTTATTTAACCTATCACTCCGAATCCCTAAGTCAATGGGGCTTACATGTTTTTCATCGGGGGTTATACGAATAACATCAGCAGCCCGCCGCAGTGCTTCAACACTGCGTCTGTGTTGCGTCAGGTTGCGTCACCAATAGGGAGGCTGCGAAATTGCCCGGGGCAGGGGGGTAGGAAAAGATGGTTGCCAATGCCGGGGGCATGTCGCGTGCCCTCAAGAACCACCTGGAGCCACTGATGATTCGTTACCTGAAAACGCCTAAACCGGTCGAAGCCCAAGCCGAGATTGCCGCCCAAGTCCGCGATACCGTTGAGCGCATCATCGCCAACGTCGCCCGTAACGGCGATGCGGCCGTACGTGAATACTCGAAGCAGTTTGATCAGTGGTCGCCTGTATCTTTCCGGCTGAGCGACGAAGAAATTGCCGCCTGCGTGGCGAGCCTGTCCGAGCAGGAAATCGGCGATATCACCTTTGCCCAGGCCCAGGTCCGGCGCTTCGCCGAGGTGCAAAAAGCCTCGATGCACGATGTGGAAGTCGAGACCTTGCCTGGCGTGATCCTTGGGCATCGCAATATTCCGGTGAACTCGGTGGCTTGCTACATTCCGGGCGGCAAGTACCCGTTGCTGGCGTCGGCGCATATGAGCGTGCTGACAGCCAAGGTGGCCGGGGTGAAGCGCGTTGTTGCGGCCGCGCCGCCGTTTGATGGCAAGCCTCATCCGGCCATTGTGACGGCGATGTATTTGGCGGGTGCCGATGAGATCTATTGCGTGGGCGGGGTGCAGGCGATTGCTGCGTTTGCGTTGGGCACCGATACGTTCAAGCCGGTGGATATGATCGTTGGGCCGGGTAATGCGTATGTGGCCGAGGCCAAGCGTCAGTTGTTCGGCAAGATTGGTATCGACTTGATTGCCGGGCCTACAGAGACACTGGTGATTGCTGATGACAGCAGCGATGTTGAAATCATCGCTGCCGATTTGTTGGGGCAGGCGGAGCATGGGGTTAATTCGCCTGCGGTGTTTTTGACGAACAGTGCGGAGTTGGCGCAAACCCTGCCGGCGGAGATCGAGCGGCAGTTGGCGATCCTGTCCACCGCACCGGTTGCTTCTGTCGCCTGGCGCGACTATGGCGAAATCATCCTGTGCGACAGCATCGACGAGCTGGTGCAGGAAGCCGATCGCATCGCCTCCGAGCACGTGCAGGTGATGACCCGCGATCCGTTGTATTTCCTGGAGCACATGACCAATTACGGCGCGTTGTTCCTTGGTGAGCGCACCAACGTTTCCTATGGCGACAAGGTGATTGGGACTAACCACACATTGCCTACCACCGGGACTGCGCGGTACACCGGCGGGCTGTGGGTCGGCAAGTTCATCAAGACGTGCACGTACCAGCGGGTGCTGACGGATGAGGCTTCGGTGTTGGTAGGGGAATACTGCTCGCGGCTTTGCGGGATGGAAGGGTTTGCGGGGCACAAGGAGCAGGCGGATATTCGGATTCGTCGTTACAAGAAGCACGGTTGAGGGTACATATCCGTTGTTTGGGTAACGGCCTCTATTGGTTCCGCTCTTACAGCGGCTCACTTTTGAAGAGCGCAAAAGTAAGCAAAACGCTCTTGCCCCACCACTCGGCACCTCGCCTAGGCTCGGTGTGCCCTCACTCCGGCTTTGGACCGTGGGCCGCCGTCATGGGCCATCCCTGGCCCAGGACGGCTAACCCGGCGTCCTGCCGGGTTACCC
>NZ_JACAPZ010000075.1:0-394 GCF_013385475.1 Pseudomonas sp. G5001 | reverse complement strand
TCAAGCGTGTGTTGGGTGAGGTACCGAGCCGTTATTTCACCAGGGAGTTGCGGGGGGTGGGTCGCGGTACATATCCGTTATTTAGGTAACGGCCACTTAGGGTTCCGCTCTTACAGCGGGTCACTTTTGGCAAACGCCCCAAAAGTAACCAAAAGGTCTTTGCCCCACCACTCGGTGCCTCGCTTAGGCTCGGCATGCCCGCACTCCGGCCCGGTTCCGCGGGCCGCCGCGACGGGCCATCCATGGCCCGGCGCGGCTAAATCGGCATCCTTGCCGATTTACCCGCTCCACCGTGCCTACTTGCGGCCATCGTGGTTGACGGGGCCCGCAGATCAAAATCAAAAGCAAGAGCACAGCGGCCTACCGGCCGGCTTGAGTGTTAAAAGCAAAGGCA
>NZ_JACAPZ010000074.1:0-786 GCF_013385475.1 Pseudomonas sp. G5001 | reverse complement strand
AACCTACCGGCTTGAGTACCACGCCAACGGCCTGATCCAGCAGGAAACCGGGTTTGATGGCCGCCGCACCGCCTATGTCTACGACCTCGCCGGGCATCTGCTGGAAAAGACCGAATACGGCGATGACGGCAGTCAGTTGGTTACCGGTTATGCGCGCGATGCTGCCGGTCGCCTCGTAAGAAAAACCCTGCCCGACCGCAGCATTGTCGATTACACCTACGACCGCCTCGGCAACCTTCTCAGCGTCGACGACGGTCATTGGCCGCTGCATTACGAATACGACCTGCAAAACCGCCTCACCGCCGAACACCAAGGCTGGGGCACGTTGCGCTACCGCTACGACGAATGCGGGCAACTCAACTACCTGCGCCTGCCCGACAACAACCGCCTCGCTTTCCACCACGAAAAAGGCGGCGACCTCGCCACCATCGAACTCAACGGCAACCTGCTCACCTCGCACCTGTTCAAATCCGGCCGCGAACACCAGCGCCAGCAAGGCCAACTCCTCAGCCACTACCACTACGACGACCAGGGCCGCCTGCACGCCCACGCCATCACCCAACAGGAACAACGCCAGCAGCGCCGCCAATACGACTACGACAAACGCGGCAACCTGACCCGCATCCTCGACACCCGCAAAGGCCAGCACGACTACCACTACGACCCACTCGACCGCCTGACCCGCGCCAACCACTCGCACGATTTGCAGGAACGCTTCGTCCACGACCCGGCGGGCAACCTGCTGATGCAAGACCGTGTCGGTCCGAGCGTCGTCAAAGGCAATCG
>NZ_JACAPZ010000073.1:7100-11184 GCF_013385475.1 Pseudomonas sp. G5001 | reverse complement strand
TAAATAACGGATATGTACCCAACACCGCGGCGTTACAAATTCCGGCTATGCCGATAATCACTGACCGCCTCATACACCGCCTTACGCAACCGATTAATCCCCCCAATCGGCCGATGCGCCTCCACCCCAAACCACGGATTAAACGACTGATTATCACAAGCCAGATTCAACGCCGGCGTATCAAAATCCTGCGCCGGAATCACCACCTTGGCCACCGTCTCAAACGGCGCATCACTCTCTTTCCATTCAATGCTGGTGTCCTCGATCGGCATGAACTTCTGCGGATTCTGCCGCTGAATCTGCAACACAAAACACGCCGCCACCCGGTCCGTCGACAGTTGCTGATTCAACGCACTGCGCAAAAAGTTCGGCAGGTCCTGATTCTGTTTGGGCAGCACATACGCAGGACACCCCTGGGGATCCGGCGCCACCCGAAACTTCGCATTCGCCGCCCCAAACTTATACGGCGACACCGAGAAATACGTCGTCTGCGTAGGACTCACCGGCGGCGGCGCCAACGTCGCCAGCGCGATAAACAAATGCCGCACCTGCCAACTGCGCGGATCCACCCCGGGGAAAAACGCCATGACTTTCTTGCCATCGGCCTGAGCCGAAATGTTCTGCGCATACTCCGCCACATCACTGACGAAAAAGTTCGGATGGCTGAACATCACAAAGTCCTGCTCACCCCGCGCCTGCTGATCCGCCAGCAGCTGTTTGCCTGGCACGTCCAGCAACTTGATCGCCATCCCCCGGGCATCCCGGATGCTGTCGAACTGCGGATACGCATTGCCGTTGGACAGTCGCATCATCGCCTGCCAGGTCTTGCCCGGCTCGGCGAACACGCCCTGGCGCAGGGCCGGGTCGAGGTCCGCCAGTACGCTGACCTCGGCCTTCACGCAGCCATGGGCCTTGGCATGCGCATCCCGCAGGTAACGCGTGCCTTCGCGGTGTTGGTCGACGATGCGCACGGCGGTCTGGATGATGCCCTGGGTCATGGCCGCTTCACCCGGCGGGATCTGTTCATCCGGCGATACCGGGCCGCTGTGCTGCCAGGCAAACCACAGGGTGGACAGCAACCAGCCCAGCAGGCCCAGGCCCACCAGCCACAACAGGGTCTTGCCGAGAAACGCGCCGAGGCGCAGCCAAAGTCGAGCGAGCATTTAAAAATCCTTTTCTGCGAAGTCGGTTGGGTCAGGGCAGTTGCTGTTCCAGCGGGCCGCCCAGCACTTTCAAATATTCCAGCAGCGCCCAGCGTTCCTGGGGCAGCAAGCCTCGGCCAATCACCCCGTTGCCACGCTGCCCGGCACGGAATTCGTGGCCGCTGTTGTGGTTGCCGGTGATGCGCGTATCGAACAGGAACGCGTTGGGGAACGCGGCGGTTTGATAGCCCAGGTGGCGCGGGTCGTATTCGAAGGTGCCTTTATAGAAGGTCGGGCTGCGCTCGTCCTGAGGCGAGAGCAATTGGTAGATCGTCGGCACCGAGCCGTTGTGCAGGAACGGCGGTGTCGCCCACACTCCGGCCAGGGGCCGTGCCTTGTAGGCACGCAATTCGCGTACGCCGATCGGCAGGCCGAAGCCGTCCAGGCGCGGGCGTTCGGCAGGTGTCACACCGGCGGCACGGTAGGCGTGGTCTTCGACAAAGGCGGTGATGTAGGCCAGGCCTTTGGCTGAAGAGAGGCTGCGCAGGTCCAGCGGCTCGGTGGGCGTGGGGTGCAGTTCGACGTTCATTTTCGCCAACTCCGCCGGGTCCCATTGCAGGGCGCTGAGGTCGAAGCGGTGGTCAGCGATATTGTTGGCAGTAGCGGGGTCGGTGCCGATCACCTCCACCGGGAGCATTTTCAATTGTCGCACCGGGCGGCCATCGACCTGGGACACCGCTGGCACGTGGCAGCCGGCGCAGTTTTCCGCGAACAGTGCGCGACCCTGGGCGGCCAGCGGTTTGTCGATGGCGCCGAACAGGTCTTCGGGCCAGGTGGGTGGCTTGAGCCGTTGCAGGGTTTCTTCGATGGTATTCAGGTCGCGAACCCGCACGCTGGAGGCGTAGCGCGCATCGCCCTGGAGCGGCTGGCCGGCGCTGTCGAAGAAGTCCAGGGTGGCGCCGACGCCCAGGGCTTCGCCGATATTGCGGGCCATGGGTTGTTGGGCCGAGCCATTCCATTGCACCCAGTCGAAGGTCCAGATGTCCCACAGTTGCGGGTAGTCCACCGGGGCGTTGGCGATGCGGTAGTTGTCGGGGGAAATGGCGTCGCCGAAGCTGGCGTTGGCGATACGGCCAAAGGCGTCGGTGCGGCCCGGGCCTTCTTCGGTGGGGTAGAGGCCACGGTGGGTGTCGTTCCAGGCAACTTTGAGGAAGTTGTTCAGGGACTTCTTGAAGTCCTGGCGCAGTTGCGCTGCGGTCTGGTCGTTGTAGTCATGGCCCAGCACGGTGCGGGCAAAGCGCTCGAATTTCCACGGGTTGTAGTAGGTCGAGGCCAGGCTGGCGACCAGTGCCTGGCCGAAGCTGCCGCCGCGCAGGGTCGGCACGCTGGACGGCAGCACATGTTGCGCCGGGCCACCGTCGATCCGCAGGCCCTGGCCTTTGAAGTTCAACTGGCCGGTGTGGCAGGCGGCGCAGGTGATGTCGAGGAACTCATCATTGCTGCCGGCATTTTTATGCCGGGCGAAACCCACCGGCAGGTTGCCGGGGTTCTGCGCGGTGGGCACCTGCTTGGGGTCTACCAGAAAACCAAAGCGCGCCAGGTACTCGGGCGTGGCGAAACGCTGCTCGGAGAACGGCAGCTCCAGTGCGGTAAACCAGGCATAACGCAGGCCCTTGACCTGGGTGCCCTGGGGCGTGAAATAGTAGGTCTGGCGATCTGCGGCGCTCCATTGATCCTGGTAGTGCACCTGTTCCACTGGCACGTAGACCGGCAGCTTCGGGTTGACCACGTAATAGAGCACCACCGCCAGGACCAGGCCCAGCAGTATGAAAATCATCAGCAAAACACGGGAAAAAATGCGCAAGATAACTATCCTTGTCGAGTTGTAGCGTTCTTATGCCATCAGGCCAGCAGTGCGGCAAGTGGCCATGAGTCTCGTTCCAGCGCTGCTGCCGTCCGTTGCAGGGCCCTGGATTGAATGAAAATGCTTTTAAACACGTGAACTTATCAGAAGTTTCCTGCTCACATGCCGGTAGCCATTGGTCGTGGCCGCCTGATAAGCTCGCGACTTTACTCGAATGCCCTTTTGGCACACGAACAAGGAAATAGCATGAAACAGCATCGGTTGGCGGCGGCGGTGGCCCTGGTTAGCCTGGTACTTGCGGGTTGTGATTCGCAAACCAGCGTAGAGCTGAAAACCCCGGCGCAAAAAGCTTCCTACGGTATCGGCCTGAACATGGGCAAAAGCCTTGCTCAAGAAGGTATGGATGACCTGGACTCCAAAGCGGTAGCCCAAGGCATCGAAGATGCCGTCGGCAAGAAAGAACAGAAGCTGAAAGACGACGAGCTGGTCGAAGCCTTCGCCGCACTGCAAAAACGTGCTGAAGAGCGTATGGCCAAGATGAGCGAAGAGTCGGCAACCGCCGGCAAGAAATTCCTCGAAGAAAACGCCAAGAAAGACGGCGTTGTCACCACTGCTTCCGGTCTGCAATACAAGATCGTGAAGAAAGCGGACGGTGCTCAACCCAAGCCTACCGACGTAGTGACTGTTCACTACACCGGCAAGCTCACCAACGGCACCACCTTTGACAGCTCCGTGGATCGCGGCAGCCCGATTGACCTGCCGGTCAGCGGCGTGATTCCGGGTTGGGTCGAAGGCCTGCAACTGATGCACGTTGGCGAGAAGGTCGAGTTGTACATCCCGTCCGACCTGGCCTACGGTGCCCAGAGCCCGAGCCCGGCGATTCCAGCCAACTCCGTGCTGGTATTCGACCTGGAACTGCTGGCCATCAAGGACCCGTCCAAGGCAGACGCTCCTGACGCACCGGCGGCTCCTGCTGCCAAGAAGTAATCAGCACCTGAACACACAACGCCCCGTCTCGACGGGGCGTTGTTGTTTCTGGCCTGTGCGATCGTATGCGATCGTTCCCGCGCTCTGCGTG
>NZ_JACAPZ010000073.1:0-7087 GCF_013385475.1 Pseudomonas sp. G5001 | reverse complement strand
CAGAGCGTGGGAACGATCAGTTGAATCCACGGCAAATTCAACCGAACCCATGCGGGCTAGAGCAGTCTGATAAAAGACCCGAGTACGGGTAGACGCAGATTATCTCCAAGTCAATGAATTCTTGGGTTTTTTTTATGTGCGCAAAAAACGCCCGATCTGACTGTAGGCCTTGTATTACGTGGCTTTCAGCCTGGAAAATAGGCTCTGTTCACAAGGTTATCCACAATTTGTGTGGATAACCTTTTCTGTCGCCTGGAACTGGAGTGACGATGAAAGCCCCGTTTAATTTCACCCGCTTCCTGCCCATGGCTGCTCGCCTGCTTGGCCGTGGGCGCTTGCCGACGTTGCTGTTCGCGGTCGCCGCCAAAGGCTCGAGCCAGGGCAACCGGCTGGGCAAGCTCAAGGACGACCTCAAGCTGCTCCAGGCCTTGTGCCTGGCCTACTGGCGCGGCGAGTACCGGGCCATCAGCCCCAAGGCGCTGATTTCGGTAGTGGCAGGGTTGATGTACTTCCTGAGCCCGATTGACGCGATCCCGGACTTTATCCCGGTGTTCGGCATGCTCGACGACATTGCTGTGCTGGCGTGGGTCATGAAGACCCTCGACGGCGAACTGAGCGCCTTTCGCGCCTGGCGCGAGCGTCAGCTCCCCGAGAAGCTTGCGGTGGTTGAGCGCCTTCCTGCGACGCCGCAGCTGCTTACGCAAGAACACCTGAAAAAAAACTGAACTTGCGAATATCCCCCTGCGCTCTTTGTGGCTGTTAGGATTACACTCCTAAGGAAAGTACTTACGAAGTAAGTGTTGTGATCCTACGGGGCAGTCATGGATATTCAGATAATTACAAAGGATGGCGAGCCCGAATATGCGGTTCTGCCATGGGCTCAGTATCAGGCGCTGTTAAAAGCTGCCGGTCAGCAACAGCCAACGCCTCCCGCTCCGACCATTAGCCAAGCCACTGCCGAACCGGATCTGCGCCCCCTGGAGCAGCTGCGAAGCCTGCGCGAGGCCAAGGGCCTGGCCATCGAGGTTCTGGCGCGCACAGTGGGCATCAGCCCGTCTTACCTGGGCCTGATCGAAAGCGGTGAACGCCAGCCGGACGCTGCCATCCGCCGCAGCCTGGCCTGGGAACTTGGCGTTGCAGGTTGGAGGGACGAAACGTGAGCGTACGCATCAGCCGTCAACATTGGGATGGGTTACTCAACGAGCTGGACCAGGCGCGCCGACAGCGCCACCTCTTGACCTACCGCGCCTTGCTGGAGCGCCTGCAATTTCCCACGCCGGCCATGCAGACCCTGACGGCTGCGCTGGAGCACCTGGCGGCGCTGGATGCCAAGGCCGACCAACCACTGCGCAGCTCCCTGGTGATCAGCCAGGGCGCCAGTCGCCTGCCACGTACCGGTTTCTTTGAATGCGTGGAGCGTCTCGGGCGCTTCTGCGGGCCGTCCGATGGCGTGGCCGCGGCATCGTGGCACGCATCCGAAGTGGTGCGAGTATTTGAGTACGATTATCCCGAGTCAGCGGAGGCGTAGTGTTCTGGAAGCTCAAGGCGTATGCCAGTTACTGGCTGGCGCGCAAGTTGTTTCATTGGTCCTGGTTCGTGCGACAGCCGCGTGGCTGGCAGTGGCTTGAAGGCCAGTTCGCGCGCATGGCCAATCTGGGCGACGTAGGAGCACAGAGTTTCTACGGACATATCCTGACGTTTCGTGGCAAGGGCCTCGGCGCCCGTGAAGAAGGCGTGCGACTGTTGCGGCTGGCGGCCCTGGCCGGCGACGGCAAGGCGGCCTACCAGATTGGGGTGTTGAGCCTTGCGGGCAGCCTTGGCAAGGCGCCTGATCCGCTGGAGGCGGCACGCTGGTGGAAAATCGCCGCCCGAGCCGGGCACCCGTTGGCGCAGATGCGCCTGGAGCAACTCTGATCTAGAGCGGCTGCGGTTCTGCCTGGCCCAGCTCCAGGCTGTCAATCACATGAATGCTGTAGCCCGCCACGTTCTTCGCGTGGTGCTTGGCTTGCGAGGCCAGTTCCGCCAACTGGCTGGCATCGAGTTGTCCACAGGCCTGTGGATACAAATGCACCACGCCGATGGACAGCGACAGCAGCGCAAACTCCTGGCGCACGCCCTGGCGGTTCAGTGCAACGAAACAGCCCGTGTCCAGATGCTCGCTGCGATAGAAGCGCCGGCATTGGGTGTGGAAGTCGTCCAGCAGTTGGTTCAGCCGCTTGCGCCAATCCTGCGGCCCCAGCACCAGCAAAAAGTCATCACCGCCGATATGCCCGACGAAGTCGCGGCTGGGGTCTACCCGGTCGTTCAGGCATTGCGCCAGGCACAGCAGCACTTCATCGCCCCGGCCATAGCCGTAGATATCGTTGAATGGCTTGAAACTGTCGATATCGACGTAGCAGATCACAGACTCGCGTTGTTGCTGCAACAGCCGCGTCAGGCACTGCTGGATGGGGACGTTGCCCGGCAGCAAGGTCAGCGGGTTGGCATAGCGTGCCTGCTGGATTTTCAGCTCGGTAATCAGCTTGAGCACATCGATCACCCGGCCCAGCCCCAGATAATCGCCGTTGAGGGTGATGATGAAATCTTCCTCGATCCGCTGGCGTGCGCGACTGGTGAGCAGGCGGCTGACCTGCTGCAAGGACTGGCTCAGTTCCACCGCGAGAAAGTCATCACTCATCAAGCGGCTGATGGGCTTGCGGGCGAACAGATCGGTGGCGAACGGCTTGAGCAGCGCATCTGACAGCGAGTGCCGGTGCACGATGCCAATCGGGTGGCCACGCTCATCCAGCACCGCCAGGGAATTGAGGTTGGCCTGGCGCCGGAAGGCTTCCAAAACCTGCGCCGTGGCGGTGTGCTGGCCCACGGCCGGTTGTTCGTTGAGCAGGGCGCTGAGGTCGCTGCCTTCGTCGTTCAGCGCGACGTTGGCGTTGTCGGGCTTGGGCAGCATCAACCGCGCTTCCTGCGGCGGGTGTTCCTGGGGGCGGCAGAGCAGGTAGCCCTGCACTAGGTCAACGCCCATTTCCGTGAGCACCGCCAACTCTTCCGGCAACTCGATGCCTTCGGCGATGACCTGGGCCCGGGAGGCCTTGGCGATTTGCAGGATGGAGCCGACAAACTCGCGCTTGAGGGCGTCCTGGTGGATGCCGTCGATAAAGTGTCGATCGATCTTCACGTAGTCCGGGCGCAGCTCCGACCACAGCCGCAGGCTGGAATAACCGGCACCCAGGTCATCCAGGGCAATCGAAAAGCCCATGGCGCGGTAGTGGTGCAGCGCGGTTTGCAGCAGTTGAAAATCGTCGGTCGGGGTTTGCTCGGTCAGTTCGATCACCACCTGGCTGGGCGGGATGCCGAAGTCGCTGAGCAGTTGCAGGGTACGGCCGGGCTGGTGGGCGGTCTCCAGCAGGGATTCGGGTGAGACGTTGAGAAACAGCTTGCCCGGCAGTTTCTGCTCGCTGAACCGCCGGCAGGCACTTTCCCGGCAGACCATCTCCAGTTCACTGAGACGCCCGGCGTGACGGGCCACGGAGAACAGTGCGACAGGGGAGTGCAACGGGCTGTTGGACGGGCCGCGACTGAGGGCTTCATAACCGATGACGCGTCGTTCAGACAGGGAAATGATGGGTTGGAACAGGCTGTGCAAACTGCCTTGAGCCAGGATTGAGCCCAATGCATTCAGCTGTTCGGTCATGGTCATGATTTTCTCGGGTCGAAAAAAAAGGACCTGCTTTGGCAGGTCCTTCATTTCACGACAGAATGATGTCTATTTGATGACACTCCGAGGAGCGTTCACATTAAATCGCCATCATTTACTGCTTGGCCACCGTCTTGCTGATTTTCAAGTAGTCCAGCAGGATGCGCCCGGTCTCGCTCAGGTAGGCATCATCTTCCGGCTTGGTTTTATCAGGCTCGGCGGCGATCGCGTCTTCGTCTTCTTTCTTCAGCTCCTTGAGTGGAGCTTCCCCTTTCGCCTTGCGGCGGGCGTTCTCCAGCACCAGTTGCTGATTCTCGATGTCGGTGTGCTGCGCACGACGGTCGGCTTCGTTCAGGCTGACGGTTTTCTCTTCCATCAACTTCTTGGCCAGGGCCAGTTTGTCGCGGATGAAGATGAACTCGGCATCCTTGGCGGAGCGGGCTTCGTGATCAGCTTTCAACTCTGCGATGTACGGTTTGAACGGGTCTACCGCAGGCTTGATCGCAGGACGGATAGTGTCCCACGGCATCGCCTCGGGCAGGGCGCTCTCGCCGATTTCCTTGGTGTCGATGATCGACGGGAAATCGACGTCCGGCAGAACGCCCTGATGCTGGGTGCTCTGCCCGGAAACCCGGTAGAACTTGGCCAGGGTCAGTTTCAGCTCGCCATGGTTCAGCGGCTGGATGGTCTGCACGGTGCCTTTGCCGAAGGTCTGGCCGCCGATGATCAGCGCACGGTGGTAGTCCTGCATCGCGCCGGCAAAAATCTCCGAGGCGGATGCCGAGAGGCGGTTGACCAGCAACGCCATCGGCCCTTTGTAGAAGGCACCCGGGTTCTCGTCTTCCAGCACGTCGACACGGCCGTCAGCGTTACGCACCAGCACGGTCGGACCCTTGTCGATAAACAGACTGGTCAGCTCGGTGGCTTCCTGCAGGGAACCGCCGCCGTTGTTGCGCAGGTCGATGACCACGCCGTCGACTTTTTCCTTCTGCAATTCTGTGAGGATTTTCTTAACGTCGCGGGTGGTGCTCTTGTAGTCCGGATCACCGGCGCGGAACGCTTTGAAGTCCAGGTAGAACGCCGGGATCACCACCACGCCGAGCTTGTAGTCCTTGCCATCCTGCTTGAGGTTGAGGACTTGCTTCTGGACAGCCTGGTCTTCGAGTTTCACCGCTTCACGGGTGATGGACACGATTTTGCTGGTCTGGTCGTTCGGTGCGTTGGTGTGCGGAATCACTTCCAGGCGCACCACGCTGCCTTTCGGCCCGCGGATCAGCTTGACCACTTCATCCAGGCGCCAGCCGACCACGTCAACCATCTCTTTGTCGGCCTGGGCCACACCGATGATCTTGTCGGCCGGGGCAACCTGCTTGGTCTTGTCGGCCGGACCTGCCGGCACCAGACGCACGATCTTCACCTGGTCGTTATCGCTTTGCAGGACGGCACCGATGCCTTCCAGCGACAGACTCATGTTGATATCGAAATTTTCCGCGTTATCTGGCGACAGATAATTGGTGTGCGGGTCGTAGGACATTGCGAAGGTGTTGATGTAGGCCTGGAAGATATCTTCGGCACGGGTCTGATCCAGACGTGCCAGCTGATTCTTGTAGCGCTTGGTCAACAGTTCCTGGATGGCCTTCGGCTCTTTGCCGGCGATCTTCAAGCGCAGGACTTCATCCTTGACGCGCTTGCGCCACAGGTCGTCCAGCTCGGCTTCGGTGGTCAGCCAAGGAGCGTCCTTGCGGTCAACCAGCAAGGTCTCTTTCTTGGTGAAGTCGAACTTGTCGACACCTTTGTCCAGCTCACCAATGGCGAAGTCCAGACGCGCTTTGACGCGGTCCAGGTAGCGCTTGTAGATGGTGAAGCCGGGCTGCAGGTCACCGCTCTTGAGGAAGTCGTCGAACTGCGTCTTCCACTTGTCGAACTCGGTGATGTCGCTGGCCAGGAAATAGCTGCGCGAGGGATCCAACAGCTTGAGGTAGCTGTCGTAAATGATCACCGAACGAGCGTCGTCCAACGGCGGCTTGCTGTAATGGTGGCGCTTGAGCAACTCGACGACGTTAAGGCTGGCAATCACCTCATCGCGATCAGGCTGAAGGTTGTCCCAGCTGTTGGCTGCGAACGTATTGCTCGACAGCGGCAAAAGGCCGATACCGATAAAAAGAGCGAGGGCGGTGCTGGGGAACAAATGCTTCATGCTGATTCGACGCGGGGGCAATTGATAACGCATATTAGGCCGTCTTTGAAGTCGCCGGTTCCATATGGGCCGGTCGCATAATGCAAAAAGCCCGACGCTACAGCAACGGGCTCAGTCCAGACTCACTATGGAGGCACTGTGAAAGCATTGCAAGGCGTTGAAGGTCATGTGGAGTGGCAAGAAGAGCCAAGTCCTACATGCGATGTAGGCCAAGTACGCATTCGCGTGGCGGCTGCGGGCCTGAATCGCGCCGATTTATTACAGCGTTCGGGGCTTTATCCGCCACCTCCCGGTGCCAGCCAGGTGCTGGGCCTGGAGTGTTCCGGGGTGATCAGCGAAGTCGGCGCCGGTTCGTCGTGGCAAGTGGGGGATCGGGTTTGCGCCTTGCTGGCTGGCGGCGGGATGGCTGAAGAAGTGGTGGTGGATGCGCGGCATGTGCTGCCGGTGCCGGAGGGTGTGTCCCTGGTGGAAGCGGCCGGGTTGCCCGAGGTGTACAGCACCGCGTGGCTGAACCTGTTCCAGTTGGCGGGCCTCAAGCCCGGCGAGAAGGTGTTGTTGCATGCCGGTGCCAGTGGGGTGGGCTCGGCGGCGATTCAGTTGTGCAAGGCGTTTGGCAGCCCGTGTTGGGTCAGCGTGGGGTCGGCGGATCGCCTTGCGTACTGTGAAGCGCTGGGGGCTCAGGGGGGTGTGGTACGTACTGACGGCATCGAGGGCTTGAGGGATTTTGGACCGTTCGATGTGATTCTTGACCCGGTGGGGGGGAATTACGCGGCGCTGAATCTCAAGCTGGTGGCGCGTGATGGGCGCTGGGTGTTGATTGGGTTGATGGGGGGGCGTGAGGCGCAGATCGATCTGGCGCAGGTGTTGGCCAAGCGTGTGCAGGTGTTGGGGTCGACGTTGCGCAGTCGGGATGATCAGTTCAAGGCTGACTTGTTCAGTGACTTGAGCCAGCATGTTTGGCCGTTGTTTGCCGAGGGGCGCTTGAGTCCGCAACTGGCCAGGACGTTTCCGATCAAGGATGCCGAGGCTGCGTTTGCTGAACTGGCGACTAATCGGATTTCCGGGAAGCTGGTGTTGGTGATTGACGAGAGTCTGACCTGATTTCAGATGCGACATTTGTGTTGGGGGGGAGTTGGGCTGGGTGTATATCCGTTATTTTCGTAACGGCGACTATTGCTTCCGCTCTTACAGCGGCTCAC
>NZ_JACAPZ010000072.1:0-663 GCF_013385475.1 Pseudomonas sp. G5001 | reverse complement strand
GCACTGCTGCACGGTGGCGAGCTGCTGATCGTGCCGTACGACGTCAGCCGCTCGCCCCAGGAATTCCTCGACCTGTTGTGCGACGCGGGCGTCACGGTGCTCAACCAGACGCCGTCGGCGTTCAAGCAGTTGATGCACGTGGCTTGTACCGACTCCCGGGCGAATGCCCTGCGCTACGTGGTATTCGGCGGCGAGGCGCTGGACGTCAAGAGCCTGCGCCCATGGTTCGAACGGTTTGGCGACAGCGCGCCACAGCTGATCAACATGTACGGCATCACCGAAACCACGGTGCACGTCACCTACCGTCCGTTGTCGGTGGCTGATCTCGAGCTGGACGCCAGCAGCCCGATTGGCGAACCGATAGCCGACCTGTCGTGGTACCTGCTCGACGGTGAACTGAACCCGGTGGCCAAAGGCTGCATCGGTGAGCTGTATGTTGGCCGTGCCGGCCTGGCCCGGGGCTACCTGAAGCGTGGAGACCTGACGGCACTGCGTTTTATTCCCGACCCGTTCGGCGAAAGCGGTGCGCGGTTGTACCGCACCGGTGACCTGGCGCAATACCGCAGCGACGGGGTGATCGAGTACATCGGCCGGATTGACCATCAGGTGAAAATCCGTGGCTTCCGTATCGAACTGGGTGAAATTGAAGCGCGCCTGAACGCC
>NZ_JACAPZ010000071.1:0-1568 GCF_013385475.1 Pseudomonas sp. G5001 | reverse complement strand
GCCGAGTGGTGGGGCAAAAGCGAAACCAATACAAGCCATCACCTAAATAACGGATATCCCCCCAATCCGCGCCCGCGCCCGCAGCGCCTCCCCAGGCAACCCCAAAGCCTCATACACCATCACCAAAGCTCGGTTCGTCGGCACATCCAGCCCGTCATACCGCCGGCGCAATTCCAGCGTCTGCTGCGCCCCAAGCCAATCCCCAACCCGCAACCGTGCATCCAGCTCCACCTGCGCAAACAAATCCCGCTGCGCATGACTCCCGCCAATCTCATTCAGCCGCGGCAACGCTATCCCCAACTGTTCCAACGCCCGCCGGGCATCCCCCCGGGCATGCGCCAACAACCCCTCAGCCAACGGCAACGTCACTTCCCGCCAAACCGGCCGCGCTTCCACACTGTGCCTGCGCAAAGCCGCCAACAACTGATCCGCCTCAGGCTTGCCCGCCCGGGCCAACCCATACAAATACTGCACACTCAAAAATGGCTGTACCGCATCCCCAACCCGACGCTGCAGGTAGGGCGCCAACGCCTGCCACCGCCCACCCACATCAATCCCGGCCAGCTCCAGCCGCGCCAGCAATGACACCGCGCCCACCTGATCCTGGGAGTACTCCGGCAAGATCCCCCACACATGCCGGTCATAAATCTCCAGCACCCGCTGATCCTCCCCGCGCCCCAGATAAAACAACGCGAGATGCCACCAGTTATGGGTGTACATGAACGAGTTAAGCCCGTCCCAGTGCTGCTTCACGCCCTCCAGAAACCCGATGCCTTCCTCGATACGCCCCTGGGTCAGCATCACATGGGCCAATGCGTGATGGGCCCATGGCTCGGACGCCTGCAACCGCAACGCCTCAAGCGCACTGGCCTCGGCTTCCTCCAGCAAATGACACTGCTCATACGCAAACGCCAGTAGCCCGTGACTGTGGGCGATATCCGGCGCGCCGGCGGTGGCTTTCAAACCGATCCGCAGCAGCGCCGGCCAGTTGCCCCGGTTGAATTCCAGGTACTGGTTGAGCTTAGCCGCAAGCAGGTCCCGCGGATAAAGATCCAGCAGATGCTCGCTGAGGCGCAGCACTTCATCCAGCTCGTCGTTGATCCAGGCTTGCAGCACTTGCAGATACACGAGCGCCCGTGGATGCCGGGAATTCACCGCCGCCGCCCGCTGACGGTACTTCTCGGCCAGCACAGGGCCCTCGGGCGACTCGATAAACATCAGCAGCAGGCCGGCAAATCCGTTGGCCAATGCTGAGTCGGGGTCGGCATCGGCGACCGCGAGGATGCCCTCGGCACGGGGCTGATAGCCGAGAAAACCGCCGACGAAATCATCCAGGCCCTGACGGGTGGCGGGGTTGAGGGTGTCGATGGGGTTGCCCAGGTAATCCAGTGACATGCGCTTCAAACTCATGGGTTCAGATAGCGGTTAGACGGGCAAACCTTGTGCCAGTGATGGGTCCCTCAAACTTCAAACCTTACCGTAGCAGCTGCCGAGCCTTGGCGAGGCTGCGTTGGCGGCATACCTGACACACCGCAGACGCAGCCTCGCCAAGGCTCGGCAGCTGCTAC
>NZ_JACAPZ010000070.1:0-2555 GCF_013385475.1 Pseudomonas sp. G5001 | reverse complement strand
GCTCGCCACCGTGCAGCAGTGCACCGAAAATTTCCCAGACCGAGAAGTCGAAAGCATAGGAGTGAAACAGGCTCCAGACGTCCTGCGGGCCGAAGCCGAACCACGGTTCAGTGGCCGCGAACAGACGCAGGATATTGTGGTGCGCGAGCAAGGTGCCTTTGGGATTGCCGGTGGAACCGGAGGTGTAGATCACGTAGGCGAGGTTCGAAGGATCCACGACGACTTGCGGGTCGCTGTCGGCAAAGGCGCTGACGTCGGTATCCAGCAGCAGGGTTTTCACGCCGTCAGGCACCGGTAATTGACCGGTCAGCGACGCCTGGGCCAGCAGCAGCTGGATGCCGCTGTCTTGCATCATGTAGGCCAGGCGGTCCTGCGGGTAGGTTGGGTCGAGCGGCACATAGGCGCCGCCGGCCTTGAGGATCGCCAGCAGCCCGACGATCATCTCGATACCCCGCTCCGCGGCCAGGCCCACCAGCACGTCCGGCCCCACGCCGTGAGCGATCAACTGATGCGCACGGCGGTTGGCCTGGGCATTCAGTTCGGCGTAGGTCAGGGTCTGGCCGTTGCAACGCAGGGCCACGGCGTCAGGCCGTTGACGGGCCTGCTCGGCGATCAGTTGATGGGCGCAGGTGTCGCTTGGGAAGCTGCGCGGGCGTGGGTTCCACTGGGCGATGTTGTGCTGTTGCTCGGTCGCGTCCAGCAGCGGCAATTCCCCGATGCGCCGTTGCGGATCGGCGACGATACCTTGCAGCAGGTTCAGCCAGTGAGCGGCCATACGCTGTGCAGTGCTTGCGTCGAACAGGTCGGTGGCGTAAGTGAGGGTTGCACTGAGCTCGCCGTCGGCGTCCAGGGTGTCGAGGGTCAAGTCGAACTGGGCGGTACGGCTTTCCCACTCCTGGGCCTTGATCACCAGCCCCGGCAGTTGCGGGATGGCTTGGCGGCCGGCGCTCTGGTGGTTGTACAACACCTGGAACAACGGGCTATGGCTCAGGTTGCGCTCAGGGCGCAAGGCTTCGACCAATTGCTCGAACGGTAGGTCCTGATGCGCCTCGGCGCCCAGTGCCGCCGTCTTGACCTGTTGCAGCAGTTCGCTGAACCGCTGCTGCGGATCGACTTCAGCCTTGAGCACCTGGGTATTGACGAAGAACCCAATCAGGCCTTCGGTCTCGACCCGGTTGCGGTTGGCAATCGGTACGCCCACGCGGATGTCCGACTGGCCGCTGTAACGGTGCAGCAGGCCCTGGAACGAAGCCAGCAACAGCATGAACAGGCTGCAACCTTCACCCAGCGCCAGTTGCCGCAGCTGTTGGCCCAATGCCTGCGGTAACTGGACGGCCAGACGGGCGCCGGCAAAGCTCTGGCGTGCCGGTCGCGGACGGTCCGCAGGCAGCTCCAGCAATGGCTGTTCAGCGCCGAGGACGTTGGTCCAGTAAGCCAGCTGCCGCTCACGCTCACCGGCGTCCATCCATTGGCGTTGCCACACCGCGTAATCGGCATACTGGATCGGTAACTCCACCGGTTCAACCGATCCACCCTGGCTATAGGCGGCATAACGCTCAATCAGTTCCTGCACCAGCACCTGCATCGACCAGCCATCGGAGACGATGTGATGCTGGGTCAGCACCAGCACCTGTTCATCGGCGGCCACCTGCAGCAGCCCGACCCGCAGCAGCGGACCGTTCTGCAGGTCGAACGGCCGGCTGATCTGATCGCGAACAAAAGCCTGGATCTGCTCGGCCTGGTTGGCCGAGGTCAGGTCGAGAAACTGCGGCGTCAGCAGCGGACCGGACTCGGCATGGATAACCTGGAACGCACGCTCGTCCTTCTGGACAAAGGTCGTGCGCAAACTCTCGTGACGCTGCACCAGTGCGCTTAAGCTGCGTTGCAACGCCTTCAAATCCAGGTGGCCATGAATCCGTAGCGCCGCAGGGATGTGGTACGCCGCACTGGAGGGCTCCATTTGCCAAAGGAACCACTGGCGCTGCTGGGCGTAGGACAGGGGCAACGGTTGATCACGCGGCACCCTTGGAATGCGCGCAGGCATCGCCGCCTGGATTGGCTCAAGCGCAGCCACGCAAGCCTTGAGGCTGGCGTTTTCGAACAGCTTGCGCAGTTGCAGGTTCATGCCGAGGTGTTGGCGGATGCGCGACACCATCTGCGTAGCCAGCAATGAATGGCCACCCAGTTCGAAGAAGTTGTCGGTGAGGCCAACCCGCTCCAGTTTCAGCACGTCTTGCCAGACAGTTGCGATTTGCTGTTCCAGCGCGCTTTGCGGCGCCACGTACTCGTGCTGTACCTGGCTTACGTCCGGCTGCGGCAGGGCCTTGCGGTCGAGCTTGCCGTTGGCGGTCAGTGGCCATTCATTCAGGAACAGCAGGTGCGTCGGTACCATGTAGTCCGGCAGGTCCGCTTTCAGCTGCGCCTTGAGTGCGCCTGCATCCTCGGCGCCTTGCGCCGGGATCACGTAAGCCACCAATTGCTGGCCGTTCAGCCCCTCCTGGGCCAACACCACGGCTTCGCGCACCGCCGCCATGGCGTTCAGGCGCGCTTCAATT
>NZ_JACAPZ010000069.1:0-413 GCF_013385475.1 Pseudomonas sp. G5001 | reverse complement strand
GCGACCGATGGAATCTCGTGGTACATGTTGAAGATCTCGCCTTCATCCATGGCCAGCGATTCGATGCAGTACTGGTAGGCGTGGGTGTGGATCGCTTCTTCGAAGGCCTGGCGCAGGATGTACTGGCGGCACTCCGGGTTGGTGATCAGGCGGTACACGGCCAGTACCAGGTTGTTGGCAACCAGGGAGTCGGCGGTGGAGAAGAAGCCGAGGTTGCGCATCACGATGCGACGTTCGTCGTCGGTCAGGCCTTCCGGATTTTTCCACAGGGCGATGTCGGCGGTCATGTTGACCTCTTGCGGCATCCAGTGGTTGGCGCAGCCGTCGAGGTATTTCTGCCAGGCCCAGTCGTACTTGAAAGGTACGAGTTGGTTGAGGTCGGCGCGGCAGTTGATCATGCGCTTTTCGTCAAC